>WREG01000188.1 GCA_009779455.1 Oscillospiraceae bacterium | reverse complement strand
ACCTCCCCGTGCTTTGTAGTGTACCCTTGCCTCAAAGCACATTATATCAAAACTAAAAAAGGGCACTCCACGGTTTCATTCCGTTTTGTGCCTTTCGACAGAAAGGAATGGGTATTTAAATGAAAGAGTTTTTTTTGAGTATCTTATATAACATTATTGTGTTTTTTGGGAATATTTTCATTTTTTTCGATAGCTTGAAAGATGCTGAGATATTCCAAAAATAATCAAGCACGGAAATGTCCTGTAGGTTGCAAAACCTGATCCGAGCGATTTTTAAGTCCAAAAAGCAAAAAAGAGCCAAAACCAGGCGAAGAAATTTCCTGGATTTTGGCTCTCGGTCTAAAAAAACAGTAAAAATGTTTTGGGGCGCATCGGAAAAAAACTCATTGCCATCGGCAACAAGCGTTTTCAGAAAAATTAACTTTGTCAGGCGGCTTTTTCATAGTCAGAACACAAAGGGACGGTTCTCTTGTGCGATTAAGAAAACAGAAAACATAAGTCAAAACAGGCAACGTAAGAGAACCGTCCCTTTGTGTTTTAAAACTTGACAAAAAATACATTATATGTATAATTAAACAAATATTATATAAAATTCAACCCTCAATTTTATAAAGGAGCAAACACATGGACCCCGTCAAAATTTCAGTCCACAAGGTCGTTGACCTTGTGCTGCGCTGCGGCGACATCGACAGCCGCTATGTGGATTCCTCGTCAATATTCGACGGGGCGGAGGCCCATCGGAAAATCCAGAAAGCGATGGGGGGCGATTATAAAAAAGAGGTCTCTTTGAAGCTTGAAACGCAATCGGACGGCATCCCCGTATTGCTTCAGGGCCGGGCGGACGGCATAATAACGGGTTTCGGCGGCTCCGTCACCATAGATGAAATAAAAACAACGACACTGCCCCTGCACGTTATCTATGAACAGCGCGAGCAGCATCTGGGGCAGGGGAAATGCTACGCCTATATGTATCTGAAAACCGCGGAAAACCCGCCTGAATCCGTCGCGGTGCAGCTGACTTATTATCAGTTGGACAGCGGGGAAACAGAGCGGCATAAATGGGAGTATACGAGTAGTGAGCTTGAAAGCTTTTTTGAGGGTTTGATGCGGAAATACGGCATTTGGCTCCGGCTTGAGCGCGATTTTAAGGCCCTGCGCGACGAGTCTATAATGAAAACGGATTTCCCCTTTCCGTCATACCGCAGGGGACAAAGGGAGATGGCCGTCGCCGCCTACCGCGCAATTGCGTCCGGCAAAAAACTGTACGCGTCCGCCCCGACGGGAATCGGCAAGACGCTGTCGGCCCTTTTCCCGTCGATAAAAACCGTGGGGGAGGGGAAAGCAGAAAAATTGTTCTACCTAACCGCAAAAACCGTCACGCGGGTTGTCGCGGAGGACGCGCTGCGGCTGATGGCCGCGAAGGGGCTGCGTTTTAAGTCGATAACGCTCAGAGCCAAGGATAAAATCTGCTTCACGGAGGAAAAGATATGCGACCCGGCGCATTGCCCGTACGCGAAAGGGCATTATGACCGCGTCAACGAGGCTTTGTATGATTTATTAAACAACAATGACATAATAACGCCGGAAATTACGGCCGGATATTCAAAAAAATACCGCGTCTGCCCCCACGAAACGGCTTTGGACGCCGCGCTGTGGACGGACATGGTCGTCGGCGACTACAACCACGTCTTTGACCCCGCTTCGTATCTCCGCCGCTTCTTCGGCTATGACGAAAGGGGCTATGTGTTTTTAATCGACGAAGCCCACAACCTTGCCGACCGCGTTAGGGATATGTACGCCGCGAAATTGCGAAAATCGGCGTTTTATAGCTTGAAAAACCGCCTTAAAGGCAAAGACCCGTTTTCGTCGGAGCTGCGTAAAACAGCGCGGCAGATAAACCAATATTTGCTTGATGTTAGAAAGGAATATGATGAGAAAAAAAGCCATGTCGAAGCCGAACAGGATATGGTTTTCAAAGCGCTTGTAATATTGTTTTCGGAGGCGGCGGGGGAGTGGCTTTTCGCCAAGAAGTATGACAGCCACGAGCTGTTCGGCGATATCCTTGACCTTTATTTTGAGGTTCAGATGTTTTTGACGGTATCGAAGCTTTACGACGGGCATTTCACGACAATAACTGAAATATACGGCGGGGAGGTTTCCGTAACCCTGTTCTGCCTCGACCCGTCGGAAATCATAGCGGGCGGGCTTTCCAAAGCGAGGTCGTCGGTTCTTTTTTCCGCGACCCTGACCCCTCTCCCATATTACCGCGAAATCCTCGGCGGAACGGGGGAGGACTCAATTTTGTCATTGCCGTCCCCCTTTGACCCGGCCCGCCTGCTGACCGCCGCCCATTACGGGATATCCACAAAATACAAAGGCCGCGAAAACAGCTACGCCCCCATAGCGCAGACAATCTACACGGCCATATCTCAAAAAAAAGGCAACTATTTCGCTTTTTTCCCGTCTTATGACTATATGAACAGGGTATATGAGCTGTTTGCGGCAGATTACCCCGGCGTAAAGACACTTCTGCAGCAAAGCGAAATGGACGAAGCCGCCCGCGCCGCTTTTTTGGCCGAATTCAGCGCGGGGAACCCCGAAACCCTGGTCGGCTTTACTGTGCTGGGCGGCATTTTTTCCGAGGGCATCGACTTAAAAGGGGAGCGCTTGATAGGCTCAATCATAATAGGCCCCGGAATCCCGAAAATATCGCTCCGCCAAGAACAGATAAGGGATTATTTCGACCGCAAGAACGGGCAGGGATATGACTACGCATATGTCTACCCCGGGATGAACAAGGTCCTGCAGGCCGCGGGGCGGGTCATAAGGACGGAGACCGACTATGGCATTGTTCTGCTTATAGATAGCCGCTTTAACACGGCAAAGTATTGTGAATTGTTCCCTAAGCATTGGGATAATGTGCGGATGGTGAGGGATATTGGAGAACTTTTATAATAAAATACTAAAATTCAAAAACGGTATTGTGTTTAATTTGCGTTTGTGCTATTATCTAAATGTGAAATTTTGTGCGGAAAAAGGGGAGATGAAATGGGCAAAGTTAAATTTATAGACTTGTTTTGCGGCATCGGCGGCATTCGGCTTGGCATGGAAAAAGCAGGGTTTGAGTGTGTTTTTTCCTGCGATACAAATGCAGAGTGCCAAAAGACGTATGCCGCCAATTTTGGCGAAGCCCCGCAAGGGGACATACGGGCAATATCCGAGAAAGATGTCCCCGATTATGATGTGCTTTGCGCCGGTTTTCCCTGCCAGCCGTTCAGCATATCGGGCAAGCAAAAAGGGTTTGCAGATGATAGGGGTACATTATTTTTTGACATATGCCGCTTTATCAAGGAAAAACAGCCCAAGGTTGTTTTTCTTGAAAATGTCAAACATTTAATACATCACGACGGCGGGCGCACTCTTGAAACGATACTCTCAAAGCTTCGCGCTATAGGCTACATACCCGAATGGCGGCTGTTAAACGCTCTTGACCACGGCGTACCCCAAAACCGCGAAAGAATAATAATTATAGCGTCAAAAGACAAAACATTTGACTTCAAAGCAATAAAAACTTTAAAACGCCCGGTTTTGGTTGATTTTCTCGATAAACAGGGCGATTTTGAATTTTTGGAAACGGACGCATACACATTAATTGAAAACCCGAAAATACAAAAACAATCAGGCCTGTACTTTGTCGGCTACCGCAATAAATCTATACGCAAAGCAGGTGTGCGCCCGGGGACCGAACACCTTTCCCGTGTTCACAAACAGCCCAACCGCATTTATTCGGTTATGGGGACACACCCGACATTGCCGTCACAGGAAACATCAGGGCGGTATTGGATATTATTACCCGACAGCCGCGTCCGGAAGCTGACGTTGGACGAATGCTTTAGCATCATGGGTTTCCCGAATGACTTTGTTCGCCCGTCGGCTGTCGGCGAGCAATACAAACAGATTGGCAATTCTGTTTGCGTGCCGATGATAGCTGCCGTTGCAGATGCCTTGAACGAACAATATTTTAGCAAGGGGATTTTTATTAATGACGCATACGGAAATATTGCATAAAACTTATGATGCGGCGCTTGATCGTGCTTTTTCGATGGGAAAACCTTTTGAGGGCTTAAGCGCCGAAATTAAAGAGGATATAGAATATTTGGTTTCGCGTTCTGAAAACAACAAAGCGATAGTAACGGTCTTAACAACCCTGCTTACGCATAAACAGGCAGATCCGCTACAAGACATACGTTATCACCAAAAAGGCCTGCCGGGCGGTTTTTCCGGGCGCGTCATTGACAAAGCGGAAATAACTCCGTT
>WREG01000187.1 GCA_009779455.1 Oscillospiraceae bacterium | reverse complement strand
TGGGGATATACCTGGCGGATAAGCCGGAATTCAGCCAGTTTTCGAAAATCTGGCTTATACTGATATTATCCGGGGTAACCGCCATGCTTTCAAGCGTACTGCTTTATATGAGGCAGCGGCAGACCAACCCCGACATGGCCAAAAACCCGGCTATGGGTTGCATGTCTTTCTTTTCGCCGCTGATGTCGGTGTATTTCGCGTTCCTTTTCCCCGCAGGCGTGGGAATTTATTGGGTAATGTCCAACCTTATCATGTTTATACAAACGCTTGTACTCGGATATACGCATAATCCGAAAAAACTGATCGCCGGACTTATGATTGACGAAACCGTGCAACGGCGCTCAAAAGAAGCTAACATTAAAACTCTCGCGAAAATTAGCTCTTCAAATTCATAATTTATAATTGAAAGGATTGATATTAATGCTGCACGAAGCGATAGCTGCGGGCGCTACCATAGAAGCTGCTGTAGACGCCGCCAAATTAAAATTGAACGCGCCTTGGGATGCTAATGTTGAATATGAGGTATTGGAAATACCCCAAAAAAAGACTTTCGGCCTTTTTGGCGGCTCCGACGCCAAAGTCCGCGTTTATTATGAGTCGGCTGATAAAAAAGAAGCTTCTAAAGCCGCCGCCGTCCCGGAAAAGAAAAAACCTGCGGAAAAAAAGGTTTCGGCGCAAAATGAAGCCAAAACCATAAAAGAAACCCAACAGCCGAGGCAAAACAATAATGCCCGTGCGGAACAGCAAAAGCCCGGGAATAAAACCCCGCCGGAAATTCAAAAAACAGCCGTTGAAAACGACAGCTCGGAAACTTATATCTATTTGAATTCAATTTTAAAAGGTATGGGTATCGGGGAATTCACCGTTAAATCGGAATTTTCGGACAGCGAATTGTTTTACGATGTGCTGTGCGACAGCTCCGATTACGGTTTTATTATAGGCCGGAAAGGCGAAACCCTTGACGCTATTCAATTTTTGCTTCGCTTGGTCACAAATAAGGCCAACACGGGCGATTATAAAAGGGTATCCCTGAATGTAGGCGATTACAGAAGCAAGCGGTATGACGTTTTAAGGTCGCTCGCTATTAAAAACGCGGAAAAAGCAGTGAAATACGGCAAGAATATATCCTTGGAGCCCATGAGCCCATATGAAAGGCGTATTATACACACCGCTGTGCAGGATGTGGAAGGCGCGGCGTCTCATTCCGTCGGCTTTAATAACGAAAGGCGCGTCATCATAACCCCGAAAGACGGGGCCCGCTCGGGAGGCGGCTACGGCGGCGGAAATCAGAGGTTCAACAACAACAGAAATGACGGCGGCAACGGAGGCAATTTTAACCGCAATAACAACAGCGGGAAACGCCCCCAGCCCAATTTCCAAAAACCAACGGCTGACGATAACAGGGCGCCGAAAAAAGACCCCTTCGGCTCAGCTCTTTACGGCAAGATCGAAACTAAAAGCGAATAATAAAAAAATATAGGGGACGGCATGAAAACCGTCCCCCGTTTTATTTTTTTAATTTATCGTAAAGGCTGACGCAAAATTGTAATTTTGCGTCAGCCCCCCCTTCGTGCCATCTATTCCCGGGAAGGGTACAGGCCCCCTCCCCTACCGAAGAAGATTAAGCGGGATTCATTAAAAAAGGGACGGCATGAAGCCGTCCCCTGCAAATAACTTGTATTATTATTTCTTTTTGCGCGTGAGCATAAACGCTATGCCCGCGATTAATATAATCCCGGAAACTACAGCTATCGGCGTCGTACTGTCGCCTGTCGGCGGCACGGGAGCCTTTGTTGTAGGCGGTGCGGTAGGCACGGGAGTAGTCGGCTCGGCCGTAGTCGTCGGCTCAGCCGGCGGCGCGGTAGTCGGCTCAGGCGTGGTCGGCTCGGGCGTGGTCGGTTCCGCCGTAGTCGGCGGCGAAGTTGTCGGGTTGAGGCCCGCCCCGCCGATATTCCCTATCTGGCCTATACCCAAGTCATTTAATATGCCGTCAAGGCTGAAGCTGCCCAATAAACTGCTGATATCAAAGCCGTCCAGCAAATCGCCGGCGCCCAAACCGTTTATCAAATCCATTAACGACTGCGGGTCATAATCCCATGTATTCCCTCCCGGAATACCCTGACCGGACGCGGAGGCGGTCACAATAAAGGGTACGCAGATAAGTAAGGTAACAGCAAGCACAGCTAATATTCTCTTCATAATGAAAACAATCCTTTCAAAGCCGCTATAACAGCCTGATTACTTAATAAAAGTTAAACATAGTGATAACTACGATTATTATACATCTAAATTAAAGCCATGTCAATACTATAATTAAATTTATTTGTTATTTGGAGGTTATACACAAACGGAAAGGGCCACATTTTAGCATATTGCATAAATCTAACATGAAACAGTATATTTTTATTACTAATTGAAAAAATAAACTGAACCATAGGAAAAGGATGGCTATAATTATGGAGAATAAAGGTATACACGGGGTTGCAGGCAAAAACAAAAAAAATACGGATAAAAACGCAAAAAAAGCCGAAGCAGGCATGAAAAATATATGGTCCAACCGGGCCGGTTATGACGAAATCGTATCGGATGTCCTCGGCAGCTACGTAGGCATGGGCGAAATGGGCGATTACCCGGTGCAGGACGCGGACGATTTATAGGATTATTATTAGGATATAGGAGTTAGGGTTTAGGGACGTAAACTCCGTCCGCCGATTAAAACGCCGATTTAAATAAAATAAATATTTGATTTTTTTTGCAAGATGTGGTAAAATAAATTGATTGTATTTAAAATCACGAAATTAACAACCATTTAATCGAAAGGAAAATCAATATAAATGTCATTTTTAAATAAGATTTTCGGGGATTATTCTAAAAAGGAGCAAAAAAGGATTGTGCCCTTGCAAAAAGCCGTTTTGGATTTAGAGGACGAATACACGGCGCTGACCGACGACGAATTAAAAGGGAAAACCGCCGTATTCAAAGAGCGGTACGCTTCGGGGGAAAGCCTTGACAGCCTGCTGCCCGAAGCCTTCGCCGCCTGCCGCGAGGCCGCGTGGCGGGTGCTTAACGAAAAGCCCTACCCCGTCCAGGTGATGGGCGGCATCATCCTCCATCAGGGGCGCATAGCGGAAATGAAGACGGGCGAGGGCAAAACCCTTGTCGCCACGCTTCCGGCCTACCTCAACGCTTTGACGGGCAAGGGCGTCCATATCGTCACGGTCAACGACTATCTGGCCCGCCGCGACTCTGAGTGGATGGGCAAGGTCTTCCGCTTTATGGGGCTTACCGTCGGGCTTATCGTTCACGCCAAGGACAACGCGGAACGCCGCGAGGCCTACGACGCGGACATAACATACGGCACGAACAACGAAATGGGGTTCGACTATCTCCGCGACAATATGGTACTATATAAAGAGCATAGGGTGCAAAGGGGCCACGCCTTCGGGATCGTGGACGAAGTGGACTCAATACTTATCGACGAGGCAAGGACGCCGCTCATAATTTCAGGCAGGGGCGACAAGTCCACGGAACTTTACAAAATAACCGACGAATTTGTGAAACGCCTTAAAATGGCGAAGGTCAAAGAACTGGATTCAAAAAAGAACGCCGAGGACGAGCTGGCGGAGGAAGGCGACTACGTCGTGGACGAAAAGGCGCGCAACGCGAGCCTTACCAAAAGCGGCATAGCGAAAGCGGAGCAGTATTTCTCCCTTGAAAACCTTATGGACGCCGACAACCTCACATACCAGCATCATATAAACCAGGCCATCCGCGCCCACGGGGTCATGCACAGGGACATAGACTACGTCGTAAAAGACGGCGAAGTGCTTATCGTGGACGAATTCACGGGCCGCATTATGCTCGGCAGGCGCTATTCCGAAGGCCTTCATCAGGCTATTGAAGCAAAAGAAGGCGTCAACGTCATGCACGAGAGCAAGACGCTGGCGACCATAACCTTCCAGAATTATTTCAGGCTTTACGAAAAGCTTTCCGGCATGACGGGGACGGCCATGACCGAAAGCGAGGAATTCCAGCAGATATACAAGCTTGACGTGGTGGAAGTCCCGACAAACAAGCCCATGGTCAGGAACGACAACCAAGACATCCTTTATAAAACGGAAAAAGCGAAATTCAACGCCATAATAGAGCAGATACTCGAAAGCAACCAAAAAGGCCAGCCCGTCCTTGTGGGCACGGTCAGCATCGAAAAATCCGAGGCTTTAAGCTCCGCCTTGAAGCGAAGGGGCATAAAGCATGAGGTTCTGAACGCCAAAAACCACGAGCGCGAAGCCGAAATAGTAGCGCAGGCGGGCAAATACAACTCCGTCACGATAGCGACCAACATGGCGGG
>WREG01000186.1 GCA_009779455.1 Oscillospiraceae bacterium | reverse complement strand
TTATCCGACCTTTACAGGACTAACTGCAAGGGCGCGGTCTCCGTTTGCGTACTCGCGGATTTAAAAAGCGCGCCGACGCCCACAAAACCATCCGACAGCACGGATATAGACGCGGCAAAACGGGCCGTATCAAGGCTCAACGACAAATATGGCGGCGGTTTCCTCTTAGGCGTGCGCCCGCGCATATACTCCCCCACCCAGGATGAATATGCGGGGTTTGAGCGGAAAAGGGGCGCGCTGCTCGCACTGGCGCGGGCTATAAAAGGCGAAAAAGACGGCTTTTTATTTCTTTACGGCGACAAAACGAAACTGCGTGAAACCAAATATATCATGGCCCTCGATTCGGACACGTCAATGCCTCTGGATACCCTCGCGGAGCTTGTATGCGCCGCCGAGCATCCACTTAATAAGCCCGTGATAGACAAAAATACAAATACGGTTAAAAGCGGTTACGGGATATTCGCGCCGAGGATGGAAACGGAAATAAAAAGCGCGTCAAAAACCGGGTTTTCAAAGCTTATGTCGGGAACGGGCGGCATAACGGCTTATAACGGGCTGACCCGCGAACGGTATCAGGATATGTTCGGCGAAAGCGTTTTTTCGGGCAAGGGCCTTATTAACGCGGAGCTTTTTTATACCCTTTTAAACGAACGCCTGCCCGAGCAGAGGATATTGAGCCACGATATCGTCGAAGGGGCGGTGCTCCGCACGGCCTTCGTCGGCGACGTACAGCTGATAGACAGTTTTCCGTCAGGCGAAGGGGCATATTTAACAAGGCTTCACCGCTGGACAAGAGGCGACTGGCAAAACCTGCCTTTTATCCTGCCCAACGTTCGCTTAAATTCCGCGCTGATGAAGAATTATTTTTCGCGCCTGTCCCGTTTTATGCTTTTTGATAATTTAAGGCGCTCTTTAACGCCTGTTGCAGCCCTTGTTTCAATAGCCGTTTCTTTAATTTTAAGCTTTTCGCTGCAAAGACTTCCCGTTTCGATAGCCCTCTGCACCGCCGCGCTGCTGTCGGCGGCGGCCCCCGATCTGGTTTCCGCGTTTTCGGCGCTGTTCTCGGGCGGGTTCTCCATGCTGTCCCGCCGTTTTTACTCAGGCGCGGTCCCCGTGTCGCTATGGGCGCTGATACGGTCGTTTATTTCCGTTATCATGCTGCCCGAAACGGCTTTCACCTGCGCGGACGCTATTATAAGGGCAATGTTCAGACTTTTGGTTTCGGGGAAAAACCTGCTAGAATGGCAAACGGCCGCCGATGCGGAAAAAACGGGCGGAAGCGGCTTCGGCAGTTTGAAGCGCTTTGCGTTTTCGCTCATTTTCGGTATTGTCGCGGTTATATTCGGCGGGTTTTTCCTTAAAGCGGCAGGGGTTTTATTTTTATTCAACCCCGTATTCGCCCTGTATTCCGCGAAAGAGAAAAAAACCGCCAGGCAGGCCCCGAACCCGGCCCAGCGCGATACCCTGATAACCTATTGCGCGGCGATGTGGCGGTTTTTTGACGGTTACTGCAAAGCAAGCGAAAACTACCTGCCGCCAGACAATATACAGGAGACCCCCGTGCAGAGGACGGCGCACAGGACATCTCCTACAAATATAGGGCTTATGCTCTGTTGCATATTGGCGGCGCGGGATCTTGACTTTATCGACAGCAGGACGATGTTCACGAAAATAAAAAACACGCTTGATACCGTCGAAAGGCTTGAGAAATACAACGGAAACCTTTTAAACTGGTACGACACCAAAACCTTGAAGCCCCTTAATCCCGCATATGTTTCAACTGTGGACAGCGGCAATTTCCTCTGCTGCCTCGCGGCCCTGCGGCAGGGGCTTTACGGCTATGTGGGAGAATGCTACGAGCTTCTCAACGAGATATACCGTATAGGCACGATTATAGACGGCTGCGACCTTTCATTTTTTTATAACAGCCGCAGGGAGCTTTTCCACATAGGCTATGAGCTTGACAAGGGGAAGCTGACGAATTCCTATTACGACCTTTATATGAGCGAGGCGCGGATGACCAGCTATTTCGCGGTGTCGCGGGGAATCGCGCCGAAAAAGCACTGGGGGGCGCTGGGCAGGATGCTGGCGAAATCAGGGCGCTATACCGGGCCCGTGTCGTGGACGGGTACATGCTTTGAGTATTTCATGCCCCTTATATTCATGCCCGCCCCCGAAAACAGCCTTTCCGATGAGGCGTTAAGGTTTTGCCTCGCCTGCCAGAAAAACAGGACCAAGGGAAAGGGTATCCCCTACGGCATATCCGAAAGCGGCTTTTACGCTTTCGACGCGCAGATGAATTATCAATACAAGGCTCACGGCGTCCAAAAAATAGGCTTAAAAAGGAATTTAAATTCGGAATTGGTAATATCTCCGTATTCAACATTTTTAACGCTCCCGCTTGACTTGGGCGGGGCGCTGAAAAACCTGAAACGGCTTGAAAACCTGCAAATGCTAGGCCGCATGGGCTTTTATGAGGCGGCGGATTTTACGAAAAGCAGGATAGGCTCCGGCGATTTCGCCGTTGTCAGGAGCTATATGTCACACCATCTCGGGATGAGTATGCTCTCGGCCGTGAACGCGCTTTTCAACAATATTATGCAGGACAGGTTCATGAATGACGAAGCGAACGCTTCCGGAAGAAGCCTTTTGGAGGAGAAAATACCCGCCGACGCGGTCGTGTTTAAGGATATCGAGTTCCGCGAGATACCGAACCGCCCCGAAAGGGTCAGCGCGAAAAGCCGCGAACACAGGGAGATAAACCCGCTGAACCCGAAGGGCCATCTTTTGAGCAACGGCGAATGGACAAGCATTATTTCCGATACGGGCTGTTCCGTATCCCTTTACAGAGGGGCGGACATAACCCGCAGGAGCATAGATACGCTGAGGTCGCCCTCGGGCATATTCACGGCTTTCGTGAATGAAAAGGAAAACGCGAAATATTTCTTTACCGCCGCCCCGTTTTATAGCGGCTCCGCACCTTTTTACAACAACAGGGAAAAATACAAAGCCAGATTTTCGCCCTCAGCCGTGACGCTTTCCTCTTTCGGCGCAAAGCTCGAATGCTCCGTAAATATTACCCTGCATCCGAGAATGCCGTCGGAAATACGGAAATATACTATAAGGAACACGGGCAAAACGGAGGAAAAAGGCAAATTCCTTCTTTATTTTGAGCCGTCCCTGTCGGATTTAAAGACGGAGGAATCACATCCGGCCTTTTCAAAGCTTTTCGTAAAAGCCAAATACAACAAGGACGAAAGGCTTATTACTTTTTCCAGAAGGCAGAGGAATTCGGATGAGGCCCTCTGCGTTTCGGCGGGTTTTGCCGAAAAAAAAGACTTTGAGTTTGAGACAAACAGGGAAAAGGTTTTGAGGCGGCCCGACGGTATATTTTCCGTATTTGAAAAAACTGTGTTTAAAAACAACACTGTGTTTACAGACGCGTGTTTGTGCCTTGCCGTGCCTCTGCGGATGCCGCCCAAAGGCAGCGTGCATCTCACCTTTATTTTAGCGGCGGCGGCGACCGCCGAGGAATCCGCCGAAAGGCTGCTTAAAATAAGGACCGGCGGAACCCAAGCAGGCAAAACATCTGCGGGCAACTACCCGTTCTGCCCCTTCGACAATGAAAGCCTTGACGGCGTCAGCGCCGCCGAGCTGATGCCGCGCATATTTTTCTGCCCCGCCCTCACGCGGGAAGAATTCGGCGCGCTGAAAAAATGCAAGGGCGGGATAGGCGAGCTTTGGGAGATAGGCATATCTGGCGACGAGCCTATCATAACGCTGTCCCTTGAAAATACGGATCGGACGAATTCGCCTGAAGCCGACCCGAAAAACGCGGGTTCGGATGAATTCGTTATGAACGAGGCCCAGCCCCTTGTAAGGCTCCACAAAAAGCTGAGCCGCGCAGGGATAAGGACGTCCCTTGTGATTTTTTACAGGGAAACCGGCGGGTATTACACGGCACAGCAAAACGCCCTTATGTCGGTATTGAAACGGGAAAACTGCGCCCAGTCCGTGAATGCGGCGGCGGGGATATATCTTTTGAATATATCGGAAACGACGGCTGAAAGCATAAACGCGGTCAGGGCGGCATCAATTTTCGAGATACCCCGCAGTGAGCGCCTCAATCAAAATCCCCCGGCGGAATATAAACCGATTTTAATTGAAAAAACCGAACCGCAAACAGAACTTGCGGATAAAAACGGGTTTTACGGCAATTCGTATATTTGCGTCGAAAAAACCGTTTTGCCGTGGTGCCAGACAATTTCCAACGCTTCATTCGGGACTCTTGTGTCCGACAGCGCGCTGGGCTATACATGGGCGCTGAACTCAAGGGAAAACAAGCTGACCCCGTG
>WREG01000185.1 GCA_009779455.1 Oscillospiraceae bacterium | reverse complement strand
TTATTTATTCTTACCAGTTCCGCATACCAGCATATCAGATTTGTTCCCCTTTGTCAAGCGCTTTTTCCAGTTTTTTTTCCCCTTTTTTGTCCCTTTCGCCTCTTTTTTGTGGGAGTTTAGCTAAATTCTTCTTATTTTACGCTTTTTTAGAAAAATGAATCCACGGGAATGAAAAGCAGATACGGCGCGGTAAGGACAGCGATAACAAGCGCTGTTCTTTTTTTGTAGCGGATATCCATTTCGAGTCTTTTAAATGATATTTTTATGTTAAAAAGGTATGAGCAAACACAGGCTAACGTAATCGCCGCAACGGCATAAAACTTTTCGGATGAATCATAGTGGTAGAAACTCAACATTATAAGCAGTGACAGACCGGCGATTAAATCCGACAGCAGACCGTAAAGAAAAGATTTTAAAACAATCTTTTCTTGTCTTTTTTTCGGCAACCGCAATTATTAGCATTGCATACAACACTGCACCGCTCACAGCAAAATTTTTTAAAAAGGGATAAAACAAAAACAGAGGGCTTTCAAGAAACATAAACAAGATAAAATCACCCTTTTAAATATTTAAGGATCGGTTCGGTTTTCGGCTCTAACCCCTAATCCCTAATCCCTAAACACTAAACCCTTACAATCTGCCCCGTCTCCGCCGACTCAAGCTCCTTGTGTATAAGGCTCAGCACCCCGTAAACCTGCTCGCGGTTCATTATCTCCACGGGCTTGTTGTTCGCCACGCAGTCGAGGAAATGTCGCAGCTCGTTGGCGTAGGCGTCGGTGGTATTCACATTTATGCCCGTGCTGCCTATCACCTTGTCGGGCTCGACGACGACGGGCTCGCACTCGTCGTTTTCATAGATGAGCAGCTCCCCTTTTGTGTAATCCAGCACCGCCTCTTCGAAATAGAAGCGGAAGCCCGCGCCGAAACGGATATTCGCGCTGTGCCACGCGGATTCGCAGTTGATGAAGAAATCGTCGTACATATATTTTGTGCAGATATAGTCGTGGCGGGGGTAAACCACGCCCTCTTTGACCCGCGACGACACCACCGCGTTCGGCTTGCCCAGCAGGTAATACATGAAATCAACGTCGTGGACGTGCATGTCGAAGGCCGCGAGGCCGCTCTTGTCCTCGTCGTGCATCCAGTTCTCCCACGACCAGCCGGGGATGCCCCCCATGCGCCACATTGTGCCGTTTTGAAGGCTCCCGTATTTTTTTGTGTCGAAAACATCTTTCAAATATATGTATTCCGTCCAAAAACGCAGGACCTGCCCGACCATGAACTTGACGTTTTTGCGCTCCGCCGTATCATAAATCTCTGTCACGTCCTTTGGGAAGAGCGCGACGGGCTTTTCGCTGAAAACGTGCAGGCCCCGCTCTATCCCTTTTAAAGAATGCTCCTTGTGGAGGTAGGTGGGCGTGCAGACGTCAAGTATGTCAAGCTTTTCGTTGTCGAGCATGGCGTCCAGGTTGTCATAATACCGCTCCTTATCATGCTTTTTCGGTAATATGTCGCAGATCGCGACAAGCTCCGCCCCTTCAATGGTTTTCCACGCTTTTACGTGGCCGCCGCCCATGCCGCCCACGCCGACCACGCCGACTTTTATTTTACCCATAATATTCGACCATCCTTTTCTCTGAACCAAAAATTATGATAATATAATATCAAGTTTTAACGGATTATGCAAGCCTAATTTATTCTTTTCGTATAAAAAATTATTTTTGTAAAACAATATATTAGACCTCCCCGGAAATTAAGTGCGAGTGGATTGGCGAGGATTTTTTCGTCTCCGCAAGGAAAAAAACGCAGAAATAATTTGTTTATTGCGAGTATTTTTGACGCAGTGAGGGCGAAAAAGGACTGCCAAGACACTGTGATTTAATTTCCGGGGAGGTCTATTATACATTTAAAAACGAAACGATGCGATGAAATGAATTCTGTCTGGTCAGAAACTGCAAAAATGAACATATTTCCGGCGCTTGAAGGCGATGCCAAAACCGATGTTCTTATCATTGGCGGCGGCATGGCCGGGATTTTATGCGCGCACTTCCTGCAAAACGCCGGGGTCCCTTATATTTTAGTTGAGGGGCATACCATAGGCGGCGGCATAACAAAAAACACCACCGCAAAAATCACCTCCCAGCACGGGCTGCTCTATCATAAGCTGTTGAAAAGGGCGGGGCTTGAGAAAGCGAAAATGTATTTGGGCGCCAATCAGCGCGCAGTGGAAGAATACGCGAGGCTCTGCGCGGAAATTGACTGTGATTTTGAGCGGAAACCGGCTTTTGTTTATTCCCTGAACGACCGAAAAATAATTGAAAAAGAAATGGCTGCCCTGCAAAAAATAGGCTTCGGGGCGGAGCTTGCCGACAAAATCCCGCTGCCATTTAATATTGCCGGAGCGGTAAAGTTCGCGGATCAGGCGCAGTTTCACCCGCTTAAATTTCTTGCCGGGATTTCTAAAGGGCTGAATATTTATGAACAAACCTTTGTCAGGGAACTCGCGCCGAATGCCGCCATAACTGAAAACGGCAAAATCATGGCAAAACATATTATTGTCGCCACGCATTTCCCTTTTCTCAATAAGCACGGCAGGTATTTTTTAAAGATGTATCAGCACCGCTCCTATGCGATAGCTTTTGAAAACGCGCCGGGCATCAGCGGCATGTATCTTGAGGAAAAGAAAAGCGGCCTGTCATTCAGGAACCAGGCGGGGCTTTTGATTATCGGCGGCGGCGACCATAAAACGGGCAAAAAGGGCGGCAACTGGCGGATACTGCGGGACTTTGCCGCCAACGCTTATCCGAAGGCGGTTGAAAAATATCGCTGGGCCACGCAGGACTGCATGACTTTGGACGGCGCGCCCTATATCGGCCGCTACGGCAAAGCAGCCGAAGGCCTGTATGTGGCTACAGGATTCAATAAATGGGGGATGACATCTTCAATGGTGTCGGCCATGCTGCTGGCAGACTTGATTATGGGGCATAAAAACGGATACGCCGAAGTGTTTTCGCCGCAAAGGGGCATGATAAAGCCGCAATTATTGGTAAACGGCCTTGCGGCCGCCGGAAACCTGCTGAAACCCACGGCAAGGCGCTGCCCGCATATGGGCTGCGCCCTGAAATGGAACCCCGCGGAGCAAAGCTGGGACTGCCCCTGCCATGGCTCCCGCTTTGACGGCAAAGGCATCCTGCTTGACAACCCCGCAACCGGGGGGATAAATAAAAAAATCTGAAATCGCTGCTTTTGACGGGAAGCATATTGCAACCTTTGTTATTGCCAGCAATTGCTTTTTTATATATGTTAAATTAAACAGACAGCCGACGCAAAATTTTACGTCGGCCGTTCTTTGGTTAAAAAAAGCTTTTTTAATATCTTTGAAGCAGCCATTCTTTATTCAATTTTGTGCCGGGATAATTATAATCCCACATCCGTATATCCGCGCCATCTGCGGTAGATGCCGCGGCAATTTCTAAAACTTGGTTCCTAAGGCTTGTGTCATTATTTTCAAGACTGCATTTCGGGGCAATTTTATATGAATAAAGTGTTGTGGCGGAAACAAACTTAAAAAACTGCGCCCCCGGGTAATAAGCTGTGTTATCGGTAAACAAGCCTACATTCGAATAGTTCGCGGGGTTCATATTGCATACATCAACCCGAAGCGAGGTTGCATTCATGGGCGTTATCGTATAATAGCCCGAACCTTTTGAGGTTAGCTTAAACTGCTGGCTTGTGTTGCCGGTAAAGGTTTTTTGGACAAGGTCGCCTCCCCCTGACGTTACGCTTACCGCCGTCATATATTTGCCGGAATTGACGTTCCGTATGTAGAAAGGCAGCGCGTAATCAAGGCTGACATTACCCGTAAAAGTTTTTGGCATAACAACTTTGTTTGTCCAAAACATATACCCGTTTGATGTGGAATTAGGGTCGGCGTAGGGCTGGTAATAATATGCCGGGGCGAATGCATATATGCTTGTAATATTGCATTTGAGCCTGAACATCCATTGGACGTCCTTGCCGTGGGTTGTCGAATCCTGCGCCACATTATAGCTGTATACATCCCCCGACTTAGAAGGTGTTGCGATTTTCCACGCGCTGTTCCCCACAACACGGTAAAAAAATTTAACTTCATCATATGACATTTTATTATATGGCAGCGTGTTGTTAGGAGATTTTTCATTATTCATGACATATATGTTTAATGAAGCTACGTTATTCTTCCAGTCCGGCCTGTTATAGGCGTCCAAATCCATCCCCGTATTCCATTGGAATGAGGTCAGGTGCCTGTAGTTGTTCTCGTTCTTGCCCCATTTCGCGCCGGTTGCGTTATAGTTGCCGAAATGTAAATGAAATGAGC
>WREG01000184.1 GCA_009779455.1 Oscillospiraceae bacterium | reverse complement strand
GTGCGGTAGCCGTATTTCCATTCGGAATAGTCAAAAGCCTCGTTCTCGATTTCCACGGGGATGACCTTGCGGGCGCCGTAGAAGCACATATATGAGGCTTCCTGTATCATTAGTATGGGTATCATCCGCGACTTTTTATTGTACCAGCCGTTTGCGCCCGTGCCGCCTATAATGCCGAAGAAGAACACGAGGCCCATAGTCCAGTCAATGATATCGCCGCCGATTATCCAAAGGGCTTTTGTGGAAAAATGTCTTCTCAGGAAGGGGATAAAGGTATAACTCATGGGGGAGATGGGCGCGCCGGGTATGCCGACTATCTGGTTAATGGACGCGGCGCCCAAAACGTCTATGTAGTAGTTATCCATGCCGCCCTGAAGCTGGAACGCGCCGCCCAGCTGTGCAAGGGCGATTATAAGAAGGGGCCGGTTGCCTATAATGGTGCGGAGGCTGTCTTTTATGCCGGGCGGATTGACGGACTGCACGACGCGCTCCTTGACCACAATAAAGAAATAAAGGGCCAGCATGGCGCTGATAAGCGATGTCATTACGCCCATAAACACGAAGGTGTTTTTTAATGTGAAGCCGATAATTTTATGGTTTATGGCGTCTATCAAAAGGCCCATCACTATGTTCGACGCGCCGAGGGGCAGGAAATTGCCGTAGAACCTCGCGGCGGTTATCAGCCGCGTGCGGTCGTCAGGGTGGGGGGTTATTGTGGCCGTCATGCCCCGTTCCGCCAAGCCCCTGAAAGTGCCGTTTAATTCCGATGTCATTGCCAAAAGGAGAAAGACCACGGCCTTGTTCCTGTTTTGAGGGTCGGTGTCGAAAAACAGCGGCTGCATCCAATAAAGGCTGCCCAAAATGCCTGAAAAAACAGCTGTGATAACCAGATACGGCTTGAATTTCCCCCAGCGCGTCCTGGTTCTGTCCACCATTACGCCGATAAACGTATCGTTGATAACGTCCCAGACGGAGTTTATGTTGTTTAAAACGAAAAGCCAGCCCAAATCGATTTTCAGCACGTCAAAAAGAAAACGGTCCGTATATTTGCCGATGTTAAAGCTGTTTGCGGAGTTGTAAAGGACATAGCCGAAGGTTTCGAACCTTCCCACATATCGCCGATTTTGGACTTTCATTCCCTGTCCAGCCATAAAATATCCCCCTTAGATTTGTTTATAAAACAGTGTAACACAAATTAATACTAATTTCAACTATTTATCAAAAAAATTATGCATTGCAAATTGTAAACTGTGAAATTTCAATTATCCCCGAAAATAACCCCCGTTTCCCTTGCAACTGCCACCATCTGATGTTCCGGCGGTACAAGTTTAGGTATTCCGGCGATATCTTCCAGCTTGTTATGGGTAACCATGTCCCCTTTCAGCGCCACGGCGACGCCGAAAACGCCTTTTATCGCCAGGGACGCGGCATAAGTGCCGAACCTTGTGGCCAATACCCTGTCATATGCCGAGGGGCTGCCCCCGCGCACGATATGGCCGGGTATTACGACCCTCGTGTCGAAGCCCGTGCGCTCGTGTATGCCCGCCGCTATGCGGTTCGTGGCGGTGGCCTCCCCCCGTTCAAGCCGCATAAGGGTGCGTTCTTTTTTCTTCAGCCGCGCTTCGTCCGCGTCCATCGCGCCCTCCGCCACCGCTATTATCGTGTAGGGGCGGCTTTTCCGCTCGCGCTTTTCGAGCGCTTTGGCTATATTATCCGGCTCAAAAGGCAGTTCGGGTATCAAAATGATGTCCGCGCCCCCCGCGACTCCAGAATACAGCGTCAGCCAGCCCGCCTTGTTGCCCATTATCTCAATGAGCATGACCCTTTTGTGGCTCGCCGCCGTGGTGTGGATGCGGTCGATGACCTCCGTGGCGATATCAACCGCGGTATGGAAGCCGAAAGTATAATCCGTGCCGAAAATGTCGTTGTCGATGGTTTTCGGCAGGCCTATTATGTTCAGGCCTTCCGACCTCAGCAGGTTCGCCGTTTTATGCGTGCCGTTGCCGCCCAGAATAAACAGGCAGTCAAGCTTCAAATCGGCATAGGTTTTTTTCATAGAGGCGATTTTGTCGATATGGTCGGCCTCGATTTTCTGCATCTTTTTATGGGGCTGGCGGGATGTGCCTAAAATGGTGCCGCCCCGCGTCAGTATCTCGGAAAAATCCGACGGCTTCATCTTTTCGCATTCGCCGTGTATAAGCCCGTAAAACCCGTCCCGTATCCCGATAATGCTAATATCGGGCCGCGCCTCATAAAGCGCCTTCGCCACCCCGCGTATTGTGGCGTTCAGCCCCGGGCAGTCGCCCCCGCTTGTCAATATGCCTACGGTTTTCATATTGCGTCCCCCCAACAAAACTAAATAAAGATATAATCAAATATTACTTCATTTAAATATAAAATGCAATAAGGCCTTGAAAAAAATATTAAATTCCGTTTAAAGAAACTTTGGCATTAAAAATAAAAAATTTGTTCTTGCATATTTATAGGTTATATGTTATGATTAATATCGGAGCATTTTTTATAAAAGGATGGACGGAAATCATGAAAATCATCGGCTTTTTTATGACGATTTGCCTTTTGCTGGCGGCGATTCCCGGCGCTGTCATGAATACGGGGGGCAGCCGCGACGAACTGCAGACCCAATGGCGCATTTTGAGCGGCGGGGTCTGGGCGCACCGCGAATATGAATATGATATCATAATTTTAGCGGGCCAGTCAAATATGGGCGGCTGCGGCCTGGGCGACGTCCCGGATTTGTTTGAGCCTACCGATTTGATGCAGCTGATGCCCCAAAAACCCAACTTTTTGGGCGGCCATACGATCGAAAAGGCGGCTGAAAACCTTTCCCACGGTATGCGCGAGGGGAACATAGGCCTTATTTTCGCGAGGGAGTATATAAGAAACGGCTTGTTGGAGCCGGGGCGCAAATTGCTCCTGCTGAAAGCCCCGGCAGGCGGCACGGGCTTTATCAAGGGCGACTGGGGTCCTGATGACCCGCTGTATTTGAATATGCTTAAAATGATCGACACCGCTTTGGCGCTGAACCCCGCCAATGAAATAAAGGCGATCCTTTGGCATCAGGGCGAGGGCGAGGTCATATACGGGGCCACTTACGAGGTTCATACGGAGAATTTCTCGACCTTTATAAACGATACCCGCGCATATTGCGGCAACCCCTGCCTGCCCTTTATCGCTGGCGATCTGGTTGAGGAATGGCGCGTTGAAACGGCGGGGGCCTGTGAACCCGTCAGTTCGGCCATGCGCGACGTTTGCAATAATATAGGCAGCGCGGCTTTCATTGAAACCGACGGGCTGACTTCGAATTATCAGGCGGTCGGCGAAGTCAACGGCGGCGGGCCGGACACCATCCATTTCAGCAAAGAAGCGCTTTACGAGCTGGGGATCAGGTATTTTAATTCGTATGTTGATATAATCAATTAGAATTCAGTTGTTATTGTGAAGAGAATGTGTCAAAAATACGGGTTTTTTGACAATGATTTTATGAAATAATTGCGAATGTGTTAAAATGCATGAAATATTAACAAAAATTTTAAAATTCATTTGACAGGGTTAAAAAAATTTGATATAATAAGCGTGTAAAGTGTGCTAAAGCATAATAAAGCCTAATTTTGATTATGAAAGGGTGATACGCATGGAGGAATTTTTCGACAATTTAGTTTTTGCTTTTTCCAAAGTATTCAAGGATATTTATAATTATTTTATAAATTTATTCAAAACCAATTGGGAAATAATGACTAGATAAATTTAAAAAGCAAAATGAAAACATTTGCATTATAATAGAATTGCGCCAAAAACCGGGAAATGATTACGATTTCCCGGTTTATTATTTAGAATTGGAACAGGTTCTTAAAAAAGATGTAGATATTTTTAATTATATATGATATAATTTTTTTATGCGTTATAATTTTTAGCAGAATATAAGAAGAGGGGACTGACTATAAATATGGCTGACAACAAACAATTGAGGTTAGGCGCGGTGGGTTTAGGGGGCCGCGGACGCGGGCAGCTGAGCCTGATGCTGCAAATTGAGGGGGTGACAGTCCCGGCGGTCTGCGACATTGTCCCCGAAAGGGTGGAATATGGGGTAGATTTGGTCGAAAGCGTCCCTGATATGGATTACGGGGTGCGCGGGTATGCCGATTACCGCGAAATGCTCGAAAAGGAGGAGCTTGACGCGCTCCTTATCTGCACCACATGGATAACCCACGCGAGGATCGCCATTGACGGCATGAAAGCGGGCTGCCACTGCGCCATAGAGGTCGGCGGCGCGGCTTCCATAGAGGAATGCTGGGAAATGGTAAGGACCTCCGAGCGCACGGGCAAGTTCTGCATGATGCTCGAAAACTGCTGCTACGAC
>WREG01000183.1 GCA_009779455.1 Oscillospiraceae bacterium | reverse complement strand
TTTTCATATCTGCTTCCCTAAAAATATAATATAATCTGATTATATATTTATTTTTACATTAAGTCAATGAAATATTATCAAATTTAAATTTTAGTTAACCTTTCCGCTTATAAAAATTAATGATTATAAAAAACGGTTTCTATCAGCTTTTCGCTTTCCGGCGGTGAATACACAAAGCGGTCGATATGCCTCGCGTCAGTATAGTATTTTATGTAAGGAATGGGATAAGCCGCGTTGAAGCTGTCCACTATCACAAGCTTGATCTTCATTTTTTCGGGTATAATGTTTTTTATAAAAACGCTTGTGTGTATGCCCGCGCACAAGCCGTCGGAAAGCTCCGCCAGCCCTGCCAGATTCGGCGTCAATTCTATGAATATCCCGTATCTTTCGACAGAGCGCACTATGCCCGGCACCGTCTGCCCGGCTTCAAACCGGGATGCGTTTTCCGCCCATGTGCCGAGCAGCTCTTTATGCGACAAAAGCACCCTGCCCATAAGGTCAACCTCTCTGACGACGGCGCGTATTTCCTGGTTTTGCGAAAACCGGACGGCAGGGGTCGGTATCCTTGAAACGGAAATGCTGTCTATGGGCAAAAGCGCCGGTATCCCCGCGCCTATATCGCAGAAAACCCCGAAATTTTCAATATGCGCGACTTTTACCGTTATAACGTCGCCGGGGCGGAGCGCGGAAATATAATTTTCCATGCATTCGGCCTGGAGCAGCCTGCGGCTGAGAGTTGCGGTTGGCCCGTATTCCGCCGAATTCTCAAACCCCGTGATTTTAAAGGAAACAGGCTTGTTTACCCTCGAAATAATGGCTATATCCCGGACGCTTCCGTCTTTTACGCCCATCGCACATTCTTCCCTCGGGATAATCCCCCGCATACACCCTAAATCCACGTGCAGGTTGTGGTCTTTGTCGCACAGCAAAACCCGCGCCTCCAGCGTCCTGCCCGTTTGCATGGCTTCCTTAAGCGCGGCGGGGGAACTCATTAGCGATTTGTTCTCGTATGTATAGATAAGCCTGCCTTCGGGCAAATATTTTGTCATAGCTACAGCCATCCTTTTTTATTACATTAATAAAAGGTATTTTATTTTACGGTAAAGTATGCTATAATATAACAATTCTTTTTTATAAGGGTCAAAAGTTTGAAAAATCACGCCGCGTTTACAAAGCACTGCTATTCTTTCAAACTGCAAATTTTTTGCTTCGCAAAAATTTATAAAGGATGGATTATAAATGTGGACGTAAAAATCGGAGATGTTCTTGTTATGAAAAAAGAACACCCCTGCGGGAACAGGGAGTTCCTTGTTTTAAGAACCGGGATGGATTTTCGCGTCCGCTGCACAGGCTGCGGGCGGGAGGTTATGGTTCCGAGGGGGAAGGTTGAAAAAAATATTAAGGCAATTTATAATGCAGAATGCAGAATGCAGAAATGATGTCGAGCAGATATATATATCTTTTTTTTACTTTTATTGCCCGATTTAATTAAAGAAGTTCTATAATGAAAAATTATAAGTTTGAATATTTTATAAATCGCGGACGTTAATTTAAATTTTTAACAAAAATTTAAACGCGACCGAATTTCTGCATTCTGCATTATTATTTCTGCATTAAAGAAAGGGATATTTAAAAATGATAGATGAAAAATTAAAAGCCGTAGAGCGGCGTTTCGAGGATATAAACACAGCTTTATGCGATCCGGATATCATGGGGGATATGGACGGGTATAAAAAATTGATGCGGGAATTGAAGCACCTGACCCCCGTCGTCGAAAAATTCCGCGAATACAAAGCGGCGCTTAAAAATATAGAAGGCGCGGAGGAGCTTTTAAACGCCCACGGCCTGGAAAAAGACATGAAAGAGCTTGCCCTTGAAGAATTGGAGCTTTCAAAGGTGCAGTCCGGGCAAAACCTTGAAGAATTAAAAGTTTTATTGCTGCCCCGCGACCCAAATGACGACAAAAACGTGATAATAGAGATAAGAGGCGGTGCGGGCGGCGAGGAAAGCGCGCTTTTTGCCTATGTTCTTTACCGAATGTACTCAATGTACGCCGAAGTAAAGGGCTGGAGGACGGAGCTGCTCTATTCAAACGATACGGAGCTGGGCGGCTTCAAAGAGGTCAGTTTTATGGTGGAAGGCGAGGGGGCCTATTCCCGCTTCAAATTTGAAAGCGGGGTTCACAGGGTGCAGAGGGTTCCGGAAACGGAATCCCAGGGGCGCATACACACCTCAACCGTGACCGTCGCCGTATTGCCCGAGGCCGAAGAAGTGGAAATTGACATAAACCCCGCCGATCTTCAAATCGACACCTTCCGTTCAAGCGGCGCGGGGGGGCAGCACATCAACAAAACCGAATCCGCCATACGCATAACCCACTTGCCTACAGGTACCGTGGTGGAGTGCCAGGACGAGAGGAGCCAGCATAAAAACAAGGATAAGGCCATGAAAATACTCCGCTCCCGTATCTTGGAAGCGGAGCGGGAAAAGCAGAGCGAGCAGATTGCGGGCGCGAGGAAGTCGCAGGTCGGAACGGGCGACAGGAGCGAGCGGATAAGGACATACAACTACCCCCAGGGGCGGGTTTCCGACCATCGGATAGGGCTTACCCTATATAAAATAGAGGCCGTCCTGAACGGCGACCTTGACGAGGTTGTCGATGCGCTTATTACGGCGGACACGGCGGAAAAGCTTTCGTCAGCCGACGAGGAATCAGCCGTTAGGAATTAGGTTTGCCGCAGGGGGGCTTGCGCCGTCACGGGAAAAGATTTTGCCTGAGAGAAGGGTAGAGGGTATTACCCGCGTTTTCGGGCTATTTCCACCGCTGCATACGAAAAATCGGCCTGTATCGGGGCTTCTGGCTTTTTTAGCAAAATTTTTACCTTTTTTATCGCTTCAAATTCGCTTAAAACGGCTTCCGCGACGGCTTCCGCCGCTTTTTCAAGCAGATTATACTTTTCGGCGGTAAAAACCGCGCTTGCAAGCTTGATTATTTTCGCGTAGCTGACCGTATCGTTTATATCGTCGGTCGCGCAGGGCTTTGACAGGTCGATATCCGTCGTTATATCAATCTCGAAATTCTGCCCTTTTGCTTTTTCTTCCGTGTTTACGCCGTGGTAGGCGAATATTTTTAAATCTTTTATTATTATTTTATCCATGATGCCCTACCGGCGGGCGGACACAAGGCCCGCCCTTACGAAATAGGCGGTTTTATCCCGCTTTTACCTAAAATTTAAATAAATTCAAGCCGATTTCCTCGTTGAATCCCCTGTCAACCGCTCCGTCGATGGTTTTTATCACCATCTCGCAGGTCGCGCTGACTACGGCCTCGTTGAAATGGCCGCCGAAAACCTTTCCGTTTTCGTCCCCTGCGCTCATATGCAGATGCAGGTAAAATTCGCCGTTCATCGTGCTTATGGTGCCCGTCAGCGAGACGATCTCAAAATCGCCTTCGAAAGAATTGGCGTAATATTTTTTCTCGGCCGGCTTGAACACGCCCACCTTGAAGCTGCCTACCGCACCCAAGGCGCTCACGGCGGCGAGGGTGATTTTTTCTTTCAGGGCGATTTCTTTTACCTTGTCCCCGATTTCCTCGCCCTTGTCGATTCTCGCTATGATCATGTTGCCGAATTTTTTGTAGTCCATGTCCCAATCCTCCATAATTTATTTGTTTTTTTCGAGTTTTTTCGCCATAATTCATTCCTTATTATTATAATATAAATTCCTAACGCCTGATTCCTAAAACCTGACTCCTCACATCATGCACCCTTATTATATCCGCCCCGCCCCTGACGGCTTCATAGTTCGCAAGGGTCGTGTCCCTGCCGTCCGTTATATATTCGCTTTTCCCGAACAAGCCCTTTGTAAACCGTTTTTTTGAAACGGCGGCAAGCAACGCGGCGCCGGGTATTTTAACTTTGCTTATATTATGTAAAAGCTCAATGCACTGCTCCGCGTCCTTTGAGAAGCCGAAGCCGGGGTCGAATATTATATTTTCCTTTTTCAAGCCGATTTCGAGGGCTTTTTCGAGCGTTTCCTCAAAAAAGCTTCTGACCGCCGTTATGACCCCGTTTTCATATTCTATAACGCTTTCGGAAGGTAAGCCAAGGGTGTGGCATATCACAAACCCCGCATTATATTCCTTCGCAAGCCTTACCATATCTTCTGAAAACTCGCCCACGCTGTTGATTATCGCCGCGCCGTTTTCAAGGGCAAAACGCGCCGTTTCGATGTTAAACGTGTCTATTGATACGGGGATTTTGACCGCGCCCGTTACCCTTTTAAAAACAGGCTCCAGCCGCGATATTTCCTCATCTACGGAAACGGGTTCGCTGAACGGCCTTGTGGACATGGCCCCGACATCAATTATATCCGCGCCGTC
>WREG01000182.1 GCA_009779455.1 Oscillospiraceae bacterium | reverse complement strand
TATGGCGGCGGCGAAGCTTTACGGCCCCGCCTGCGTAATAGCCGTCGATTTGGAAGGTTTCAGGCTGGAAACGGCGTTAAAACAAGGGTTGGCCGACGCGGTTTTCAACCCTCTGAAACATGATGTTAAAAAAGAAATATTTCAATTGACCGACGGGCGCGGCGCGGATAAAACAATTGAGGCCGTGGGCGTCAAACCCACTTACGAAATGGCCGTTGGCTACGTGCGCGACGCGGGCGTCGTCTCAATTGTGGGCGTATTTCAGGAGCCGCAGGAATTGAAAATGAACGAGCTTTGAATAAGGAATTTAAAAATCCACATGGGGCTTGTCAACACGGACTGCATCCCCGCCCCGCTGGAGCTTATAAAAAACAATAAGATAGATATGCGATTTTTGCAGACCCACCGGGCGCCTCTTGCCGATATCCTTGAAGGCTACGAGCTTTTCGGCGGGAAAAGGGACAACTGCTTGAAATGGATCGTTACAAACCGCGAATGTTAAGGCTCTTTTTTTCTGTTCGCCCTAAAATATAATCTACACCGGCATTTAGGTTATGATATGATTGCGCTATACTGTTTCTTCTCCATATCTTCCCTTAAAACCAAGTTCACATACTGCGAAAAAGAACGGTCGTCTTCTTCGGCAATTAATTTTATCTGATTTAAAACATCTTCGTCCAAAGTAATGCTGACTTTCTTTTTTAACGGTTTCATAATGACGCCTCCACAACAAAAATAATACTACTGTATCGCTTTTATAGTTGACAAATCGCCTATAGTAGTATAAAGTAATATTGTATTAATTCATTTAAAAAGGATGGTTATAATTATGAAAACTGATTGTAAAAATAAATTCTGCATTTATTTCGATAATAATTTTTGCATTATGGATACGGTTTCACTGGATGAAAGAGGTATATGCGATAAAAGCATACCCGTGGACGTAGACGAAGAATTGTTGGACTTGAAAAGGAAAAAACTGCTTGAAAAGATTAAACAGGTAGGGGATTATTATCCATCCGGCGAATAAAGTTTTGACGTATAAATTGCGCTATAAAAAACCCGTCGCAAGGC
Organism: Oscillospiraceae bacterium; assembly: GCA_009779455.1. GTDB lineage: Bacteria > Bacillota > Clostridia > Oscillospirales > Acutalibacteraceae > WREG01. Next base: position 3,321 of record WREG01000182.1, on the reverse strand, counting down.
CGGGGCATAACGTCCGGCAGAACCGTCAGGTAATCGCCGGGTTCATCTCTTTTTACATCCGGCAAAACTTTAACGCTTTCAAAATCCTTATTATTTTCTAAAAAGCTGTCCGCAACCTCAACGGTTTCCGCTTTGCCAAGGGTGCAGACGGAATATGTGAGCGTCCCGCCTTTTTTTACGAGTTCCGCGGAATTTTCGAGTATTTTAAACTGCAATCCGGGGAGGGAAGCAATTTCTTCCCCGGTTTTATATTTTATCTCCGGCTTGCGCCCTATCACGCCGAAGCCGGAGCAGGGGGCGTCGCAGATGACTTTGTCATAGGAGTTAGGAGTCAGGAAATAGGAATTAGGGGTTGCGGAGGCGTCGCGGATTAGAGTTTTTATGTTTTTTATGCCGAGCCTTTCTATGCCGTCTTCTATAAGCTTTATTTTGTGCGGGTAAATATCACAGGCCGCGATTTCGCCTGTGTTTTCCATATACTGCGCCATAGTAAACGCCTTGCCGCCGGGGGCGGAGCAAACGTCTGTGACGGCATCGCCCTTTTGCGGGTTCACGGCCATGGCGCAGACCTGCGACGACAGGTCCTGGACGTGGAAAAACCCGTCCCTGAACGCCTTCAGACGCGTGATATTGCCCGGACTTTTAAGGATAAGGGCGTTTTTGACGCCGTCAACACCCTCCGCTTCCGCGCCGTCCTTCAGAAGCGCGGCTTTTAAGCCCTCCGCGTCGGTTTTCAGCGTGTTTGCCCTTATGTATAACAACGGTTTTTCAATGGCCGCGCTTAAAAAGGTTTCTGCCGTATCCGCGCCGTAATCTTTTATCAAAAGCTCCGCGAGATGTTCCGAAACCGAATATTTTATTTTAAAATATTTTACTAATCCCGCGTCGTGATTAATTCCCGCAGGGGCGGGCCTCGTGTCCGCCCCTGTTCCATTTTCAGCCAATTTCCGCAGGACGGCGTTAACAAGCCCCGCCGCGTAGGGTTCATATGTTTTCGCCTGTTTCACAGCTTCGTTCACCGCCGCGCTTGCGGGTATTTTATCCATGCAAAGCAGCTGATAAGCCGCGACGCGCAGTATCGCCAGCAAACGCGGCTTCAAACGGCTTAACGGGCGCTTCAAACACAGCGAAAGGTTATAGTCAAGGGTATAAAGCCTTTCAATAACCCCTGTCACAAGAGAAGCGGCGAGAGCCTTGTCCTCAGCGGAAAGGCCGCTGTTTTCCAAATGCGAATTTATGGACAATGACGACCAGGCATTATTCCGCTCTATTTTAATTAAAATTTGAAGCGCGGTATCGCGGGCGTTATATTTCTCAATCATTATAGGCAACATTTTATGATGCTAATTCCTCTGTCTGCCGAAAATTATAAGCGCAAACCTAAGCAAATTCATAAGCGTGACCGCCAGAGCCGCCACATAGGTCATAGCCGCCGCCGTCAGCACCTTTTTCGCGCCCTGCCTTTCCACGCCGTCATAGGTTATGCCCGCTTCCTCGATTACTTTCAGCGCCCTGGCGCTGGCGTTAAGCTCCACCGGAAGGGTGACGAGCTGGAATACCGCTATCATGGCATAAAGCCCGAGGCCCACCCACACAAGGGGGGGTATGGCAAGATAAAAGCCGAGAAGCGCCAGCGGTATCCCCGCGAAGGAGCCTATATTGCATACGGGGACTATTGAATTCCGCACTTTTACCGGCGCATAGTTCTGGGCGTGCTGAGCCGCGTGGCCCGCTTCATGGCAGGCTATCCCCAATGCCGCCACGGAATCCGAAGCGTAAACCCCCTCGGACAGCCTTATGACGTTTGTGCGCGGGTCAAAGTGGTCGGACAGCTTCCCCCTTACAGGCTCAATCCTCACATCCGTTATCCCGTAATAGCGCAAAACCGCCGCAGCCGCCTGCGCCCCCGTATAGCCCCTGCCGTTCCTTATCTTCAACATTTTTCTGTACGCGGCTTTAACCCAAATCTGCGCACCTATTGATAAAATAAACGGGACTATCATAAGCAGCAGCATATAAGATTCCGCCCCGTAGTTGTAACCGTAACCGTAGAACATAATAACCTCCAATTCACAATTCATAATTCATAATTTTTGACAAAAAAACAAGTCTTGCTTATCACATATTATATCAAAAATAAAAATGAAAGAATACCGTCCAAATGAAAAATAATTGTGAATTATGAATTGTGAATCATAAATTATTAAGCCTTCCGTTTATAAATTCCGCAGCCGTCATCTTTTTTCCGTTTTCAGGCTGCAATTCAAGTATTTCAAGGCTCATGCCGTCGCCGCATGAAACGTAAAGCCTGCCGTTTGATGAATAAAAGCCCCTGTTTCCCGCTTTTTTTTCTTCCGTCTTTAATGATTGATATATTTTAACGTTTATTCCCGCTATTTCCGTTTTCGCGGCAGGCCACGGGTTTAAAGCCCTTATTTTATTATGGATTTCTTCCGCGCTTAAATTCCGGTCAATATATGACATTTCCTTGTTAAGAGGCGGCGCGAAAGTGGCGGCCGAATTGTCCTGTTTTATCGGCGTTATTTCGCCTGTTTTTATTTTTATCAGCGTTTTTATTAATATTTCAGGGGCCATTGACGCCAGCCGGTCAAAAAGCTCGCCTGCTGTTTCGTTTTCGCCGATTGCGGTTTTTCCCGCCAGCAGGATATCCCCTTCGTCAATCCCCTCGTTCATCAGCATCGTGGTTATCCCCGTTTCCCTGTCGCCGTTCAAGATACTGTGCTGTATGGGCGCAGCGCCTCTGTATTTAGGCAAAAGCGACCCGTGGACATTAACGCAGCCGTATTTAGGTATATCCAATATTTTTTTCGGCAATATATTACCGTAAGCGGCGACGACTAAAAAATCAGGCGAAAATCCCGCTATTTTTTCCCGCGCCTCGTCCGTTCTGAGCGACACGGGCTGATATACCTCTATTCCGCGCTTTAAAGCAAGCTCTTTCACCGGTGGAGCGCCCAAAACCTGTTTCCTGCCCTTGGGCTTGTCGGGCCGGGAAACAACCAAAGGTATATTATACCTGTCATTTATTAATTTTTCAAAGCAAGGCACAGCGAAATCCGGGGTGCCCATAAATATTATGTTATTTTTCATTATGAAGCCTTTCCCCTTTAGCCAGCCGCGCCGGGAACAGTATACCGTCCAGATGGTCGATTTCATGGCAGAGGCCCCGCGCTTTTAAATCCACACCCTCAAACTCAAAGCTTTTTCCGAATCTGTCATAAGCCTTTACCTTTGCGGACATAGGCCGCACCGTCACACCGTTTTTGCCGGGGACCGAAAGGCAGCCTTCGGAAACTTTTT
>WREG01000181.1 GCA_009779455.1 Oscillospiraceae bacterium | reverse complement strand
GGGGACTATTTCGGCATGGGCCGCTGCCCCGGAGGCTGGGACGGCGAATACTGGTACGATATGCGGAACTACCTTGAAGAGCTGACGGAGGAGGAGCGGTTCAAATCCCGCCAGTCATGGATCATGGAAACCGAAGGCGTGGACGCAACGTTTACATATGCCCACCGCTGCGCGGACCGCGCCGAGAAGTTCCTTAAAGAACACGGCGAAGAGGATTTTCTGCTGTGCGTTTCATTTGACGAGCCCCACGGCCCTTCCCTTTGCCCCGAGCCTTACGCGTCAATGTACAAGGGCTATAAATTCCCGAAATTGCCGAATGTATGCGATATGCTTGCGGATAAACCCGAACACCAAAGGGTTTGGGCGGGAAACGGCATAGAATCCGACCGCGCGGCTTTGGAAATGGACGGTTTTGCCCATTTATTGGGCTGCAATTCTTTTGTTGACAGCGAAATAGGCAGGGTTTTGGCCGCCGCCGACAGATACGCGGACGATGCCATGATAATATACACCTCGGATCACGGGGATTTTATGGAATCCCACTGCCTGGACGGCAAAGGCCCCGCAACCTACGACGAGATAGTGCGCATACCGATGATAATGCGGCAAAAGGGCGTTATCGAACCGGGCGGGGTGTATAATCATCCCGTTTCGCATTTGGATATCGCGCCCACCGTTCTTCAAAATATGGGAATAGGCTCTCCTGAGCTTTTGGACGGGAAAAATCTCTCCCCCGTTTTTTCAGATCCCGAAACGCGCATAAACGAATATGTTTTTACGGAGTTTTTCAGATATGAGACCGACCATGACGGTTTCGGCGGTTTTCAGCCTCTGCGGGGCGTGTTTGACGGCAGGCACAAGCTGACCGTAAATCTGCTGTCAGGTGACGAGCTTTACGACCTGCGGAACGACCCGTATGAGATGAAAAACCTCATTATGTCGCCGGAACATGAAAAAATCAGGGACGGCCTTCACGATGTTTTGCTTGAAAATATGAACAAATCCCGCGACCCGTTCCGTGGGTACCATTGGGAGCGCAGGCCCTGGCGGACGGACGCCCGCGAGGCCTCCTGGGGGTATACGCGGATGACGCGTCAGCGGGAGCATGAGGAATACGAGCCGAAACAGCTGGACTATAACACGGGGCTGCCGATGGAAAGCGCGGTCAGGAGGAAGTAGGGGGCAGGACATAGGGTTTAGGGGGTAAGAAATTAATAAAATATTAAAAACATATTGACTTTTCTTTTAGACAGTGCTAAACTTTATTTGTATTATTTCCCGCAAAATTTATAAAATGAGGTGCTGTTTGCAATGAAAAAGAAAATTTTAAGCGTATTTTTAAGCATAGCGATGCTTTCGGGGGTTGTATCCGCCGGTTTTTACTCATTCGCTGCGGACTCCGAGCTTGAAGCGGTTACGGTTGAGCTTCTCGAAATCTATATGGACGTAGCGGGCTTTTCGGCGGTAACCGATCCCGAGGAGCTTGACGGAAAAGTTTCTTACATATGGACGATTACGAATTCCGATACCGGCGAACGCGAAATGGAAGAATTTTTCCAAAGCGGAAGCATGATCGCGGTGTTGCTTCCGGAAGGCAAATATACCGTTATATGCGAGGTTATATATAAAGGCGAAACGGTTGCAAGCGAGCCTTTTGAATTTTATATGCCGGAATATGTGCCTGTCAGCATATCGGACTTAATCTGGTTTATATCCGAAGCCGAAGCTTTAAACCCGTGGCGCTACACAAAAGACAGCTGGGAAAAGGTGCAGGATGCTTTAGACGAAGCTTATGATATCTATTATGATGTGTTTTTATCGGTAATCTTCGGTTATTTGCCGGAATATAGCCAGGAAGATATTGACGAAGCCGCCGCCAACCTGAATCTGGCTATTGAAGCCCTTGAACAGATAGGCGCTCCTGATTTTTGGCTGAGCATATTGGATTTCTTTTGGAATATGTGGAACAACAATTTTTTGCTTGTCCTTTTCAGGATAATTTTTCTCATATAATGAAGCGACAATAAGCAAATCAAATAACCGCTGCTAAAACAGCGGTTATTCATTTAAAAGGAGATACGATTATGAAAAAGAAAATTTTAAGCGCGGTTTTGTGCGCGGCGATGCTCGTTTCCGTTTTTTCTTTCGGTTTCCGCGCTTCCGCGGAGGGAGAGCCTATAACGCTGTCCGTGGAAATCATGCATAGCCAAAGCGGGAATATGCACGACAATTATTTTAGGGCGGATATCAGCGCGGAAGACTATACAGGCTTGAAATACAAATGGACGGTTACGGACGCCGCCACGGATAAAACGGTTTATGCCGGGTGGTTTTTCGCGCCGCCTGTTTATACCGATCGATCAGTTTCACATTTCAGCGCGTTCTATTCGCCCGGCTCATATCATGTTTTCTTTTATGTTGAGGCTGACGGCGAAATAATATTTGAAAGCGAACCGTATGAAGTCAGCGCCCCGGCTTACACCCCGACGGAATCCGTATCCGAGTTAAGATCAAGGTTCAACGGCCTAAACCCGATGCGTTATACGGAATCAAGCTATAATTATGTAAAATCTTATATGAGCGACGCGGATGCGGTTTATTACAGGACCGACTATAAATACGAATATGAAAAAATGACAAGCATAAGGCTTGCTTACGCGTTTGACAACCTCCAGCAAATCGACAAGCCCGAGATAGTGCTTAAATTTTATGATTTTTACTGGACCTTCATTAAAATCCTGTCGCTTCCGTTTTTGTTTTTGGGCAGAGCCGGCTTTAACCCCCGCGCTTATGATTCATATACTTTCGGCACGTATATTTAATTAAAGGAGGCTATATTACCTTTACTTAAGATTTTATTTTATTTTTATATTGTTCGGGAATTAAAATAGCCCCGTTATCCGGCAATGCGTAAAATTCATATGCCTGCATATCAACAGCCTCCTTTAGTTCTGTCTTTATTATACACCTTATCATAATATCTTTATAATTGCAATATAAAATTATTGTTTTCTTGACTTTAATGTTTTAGTGTGCTAAAATAATATTGCAACATTTTTTTATTGGAGTAGTTGGTTATGGAAAGCAAAATCAAAGACAAAAACACCGATCTTTTGTTCAAAGCGGTATTGCAGCTGAAAAATATCGACGAATGCTATGCTTTTTTTGAGGATCTCTGCACGGTGCCTGAAATAAAGGCAATGGCCCAGCGCATCGTCGTGGCGAAAATGCTGACGGACAAGCGGGTCTACAGCGACATCGCGAAAGAAACCGGGGCGTCCACGGCTACGATAAGCAGGGTCAACCGCTCCCTGCTTTACGGGTGCGACGGGTATAAAGCGGTCTTCGAGCGTTTATAAATAGTTATGTATTCAAATTTCGCGGGATATTACGACCGGCTGACCGGAAATGTCAATTATACGGCCAGGGCGGAATATATATATTCCATTTTAAAAGAAAACGGCATATCCGCAGGCCCCATGCTCGACCTCGCCTGCGGCACGGGCAGTTTTTCCGCCTTTTTCGCCGAAAAAGGCTTTGATTTGGTTTGCGCCGACCTTTCGCCTGAAATGCTTTCTTTGGCAAAGCGCAAATTAAACGGAAAAAGCGCGGTATTTCTATGCCAAAACATGGCAGAGCTTAATCTGCCCTCACCTGCCGGCTGTGCGATCTGCTGCCTTGACAGCATCAACCATCTTTCGGACATCGGCCTCGTTAAAAAAACATTTGAAGGCGTTTCACGTTCTTTGCGTCCCGGCGGCATCTTTGTTTTCGACGCAAATACCATTTATAAGCACAAACATATATTAGGGGCCAACACTTTTGTATACGAAACCGGCGGCGTTTTTTGCGTGTGGCGGAATATTTACAGGGGCGGGGGGCTTACGGATATACGGCTCGACATTTTTGAGAAAAAAAACGGCTTATACAAAAGAAGCCGCGAGCGTTTTTCCGAAAAAGCATATTCCGACAAAACCCTCAGCCTACATCTGCGCCGCGCAGGCTTTGAAATCCTTGACAGATATGACGAGCTTACATATAATTTGCCGGGCGGGAAATCACAGCGGGTCTTTTACGTGGCGAGGAAGAGTAAATAATGCTTGCTTTTTTTGTATTTTTATGTTATAAAATATTTATTATAATTTTTGGAAAAGGAATGGTTATATACATGAGAACAATCGGTGTTCTGACAAGCGGGGGCGACGCGCCGGGCATGAACGCCGCCGTGAGGGCGGTAGTCCGCACAGGCTGCGTGAACGACATAAGGGTTATGGGCGTCCGCCGGGGTTTTACTGGGCTTCTCGAAGGCGATATGGAAGAAATGACCATACGAAAGGTTTCCGACAAAATTCACAGGGGCGGCACCATGCTTTATACATCCCGCTGTCCTGAGATCGAAACAGAGGAAGGCAT
>WREG01000180.1 GCA_009779455.1 Oscillospiraceae bacterium | reverse complement strand
CGGCAGCTTGCCCGCCGAATCCGTGAAAAATTGTATCAGCCCCCTGATTTGCACCATGATTTTGGCGCCCGCCAGAACGGCCAAAAATAGTACAATAAGAAAAACCGTTATAACGGCGACAGTTGCTATAAAGCCCTTTTTAATTCGTGTTTTAGAATTGACTATATTTATAAGCGGCTGCAGCATGGAGGCCATCAAAAACGCAGCCAGGAAGGGGAATATATACCAAAATACATATTTCAAAAAAACGTAAAACAAGCCCGTAACCACCGCGATATATGCGGTGGTTATAAGGAAATCACGTCTTTTTTGTACATCTGTTTTCATAATCATCGCACCTTGTAGGGGACGCCGCCCTCGGCGTCCCGAAATATAGATAAAATCTTGTTGCAGGCGCGGGACGCCGAGGGCGGCGTCCCCTACAGATCGGTGGTTTTAAAATACATAATTGCGAATTACAAATTATGCATTAATAATAAGGCCACGATATGTAAGACCGGCTTACATAACCGTAGGTGCTTTGATAGCAGACATAATACCAGTTGGCGCTGTAGCCGTAAACCTCGACCTCCGCGCCATTCGGCATGGACAGTATGACGGCGCTGCCGGTTGACGGCCCCTTCCTCAGGTTTAAGTTGTCGCCCTTTGTCTTCACATAGGCGTAACCCATAAAATCATAGGTGAATATTTCCGGCGGGGCTTCGGTTGACGCGGCGGCAGGTGCGGAAGTGGCCGCCGCGGTCTCGGCGGGTTTGAACTCTTTTGACTTTACCTCTACGCTTTTTACGCTTTTGCGGTCGTTTTCGTCTACGGTGATATTGTAAGACAATCCTTTATATGATACCGACACGGAAAATTTGCCGTCATCCGGGTTGAAGCCCAAATCGCCGAATATGACGCCCAAATATTTTTCGTATTCGGTGTAGGCCGCGCCTATTTCCAGATCCCCGCCGAATATCTTAAACCCTTTGCCGGAGCATAACCCTGCGGCAGGCGTGGAAAACAGGTTTATTACGCCGCTCCCGCTTTCATTGAATACAAATTCAAGGCCGTATTTCGAATAATATATTGTGTGAAAATTTTGGCCTTGGTATTTTTCACGGAGCTGATAGGCATAGTCTATTTTTTCTATTATTTCGTTGCCTGTCAGCAAAATCAAATCTTCCAGCGGGGTCTGCGATATTTCACTTGAAACGGCCGACCCGTCGGCCTGTGTTTCCGCGTTTGCCGCAGCCGTGGTTTCCGGAACGGGATTATTTTTCCTGTATCCCGAATATAACAGTACGGCGGCCGCGATTATCCCCACAACAATAACGCATATCCCCGTTATGATTATAGGCAAAGCATAGGATTTTTTAGTTTTTTCTTCCGTTTTGCTATTTTCGCTCGGCGGGCTGCCGGGTTCCGTTTGTTTTGATTCTTCCGCCTTTGTTCCGTCGGTTTCGCCTGAAACAGCGTTTTGCCCCGGTTCTTTGCTTTCCGTTTCCGCCGAATCTGCGGGTGCGCCGCATTTCGGGCAGAAATTGCTTTCAGGATTTAACCAGCCGCCGCATTTTTTGCAAGAAGTCATGATAATAAGCCCCTTTCTTTTGAATTGAGAGTTGAGAATTGAGAGATATTTTCTCTTAACTCTCAATTTTCAACTTATATTACATCAAACCCCGTATATTTCCGCAAAACTTCCGGGACGACGACGCGTCCGTCCGCCGTCTGGAAATTTTCGAGTATGGCCGCGGTCGTCCTTCCCGCCGCTATCCCCGAGCCGTTTAGGGTGTGTACAAGCTGCGCCTTTGAACCCGCTTCGCTTTTAAAACGGATAGCCGCCCTTCTTGCTTGGAAATCCTCGAAATTGGAACAGGAGGAAATCTCGACATAGCGTCCGTATGAGGGCATATAGACCTCTATGTCATAGGTTTTCGCGGAGGAAAAGCCCAAATCCCCCGTTGACAGCGCCGAGACCCTGTAAGGCAGCCCCAGCAGTTTCAAAACCTTTTCCGCGTCCGCCGTGAGGCTTTCAAGCTCCTCGTAAGAATTTCCTGGCTTTGCGAATTTCACCAGTTCCACTTTGTTGAACTGGTGCTGGCGTATAAGCCCCCTGGTGTCCCTGCCCGCGCTTCCGGCCTCCGCCCTGAAACATGCGGTATAGGCGCAGTATTTTATTGGCAGCTGCCCGCCGTCGAGTATTTCGTCCCTGTGCATATTGGTAACGGGCACTTCGGCGGTCGGGACAAGGAAGTAGTCGAAATTTTGCAGTTTGAACGCGTCATCTTCGAACTTGGGCAGCTGGCCGGTACCCGTCATGGCGTCGCGGTTGACGATAAAGGGCGGGAAAATTTCAGTATAGCCGCTTTCCCCGTGTGTGTCAAGGAAAAAGTTTACGACAGCCCGTTCCAGCTTCGCGCCTTTGCCTTTATAGAAATGGAAACGCGCCCCCGTGACCTTCGCGGCAGTTTCGGGGTCGAGGACGCCGAGCGACGCGCCCAAATCCCAGTGGGGCTTCGGCTCGAAATCAAAGTTTGCGGGTTCCCCCACGGTGCGTACCACTACGTTTTCGCCCTCGTCTGCGCCGACAGGCACGCTTTCATGGGGTATGTTCGGGAATTCGTACATTATGGCCTGCTGTTCCGCTTCAAGCCCCGCCAATTCAGCGTCGTTTTTCTTTATGATCTCTTTAATGGCGTTCATTCGGCTCATGACGGCCGAAATGTCTCCGCCCTCTTTTTTGATTTGCGGGATTTTTTTGCTCTCGACGTTCTGCTCGTTTTTCATGGCGTCAGTCCCTGTCATAAGTTCCCGCCGGCGTACATCGATGGCAAGCACCTCGTCAACAAGGGCGTCCATATCCTTGTTGCGGGTTTTCATCGCCGCTTTGACCTTGCCCGGGGTTTCTCTTATTAGTTTTATGTCCAGCATATTATATTTCCTTTCACCGTTTTATTTACTTCGCGCTCCGCAAACGGATTTACAATTTCGAGACTATTACCGTTCATTTGCTTCCTCCCTATTGAACACATATCCCGTTGTGACAACAGCAAAATACGGAAAAGATGACTCTTGTTCCAATGAATTCGCGTTTGGATTAACAGACCCCCCGTTTTTGGCATAAAACGACTGCATATCTTTTAATATTCTCATTATATAAATTACCACTTCATCCGGTATATCCTGAAGTATTTCTACGGCTTGTTCTTTTATTTTTGTCATGGCTATATTTTCTCCTTTCGGGAATATATTATATCAACCTGCACTCCATAATGCTTAGAGAATCTTTATTATTTTCAATAAACGAAAAACCGAATTTTTTATATATATGTACGGCCGCATGGTTATTTTCCGCTACTTTTATTTTTATCTTTGAATGCTTAGCGTCTGCGCGGAAAATATCAAAAACCTGCGCCAATGCGGACTGCGCAAATCCTTTGCCCTGATATTTTTTGTCAATCAGCAAATCGGTAAACATATAGCAATCCGATTCGGTATAATCCAGCCTTATCATGCCGATTACCAATTTGCCGTCATAAATAGCCATCAATTTTACTCTGTCTTTATACGATTCATAAGCCGCTTGCAGCAATGCCCATCCGGGCGAGTTGGTAAACGCACATTGCTCCTTTGTGCACATAAGGTTTGAACATGCCTCGTAATTTGTTTCATCGACAGGCTTTAAATGAACCATTATTATATTTATTCCTCCTTGTCAAATACCCAGCCACGTGTATTTATTGAAATAGGGGAAAGCAAGTCGGTCCTTCTGCGGGCGTTAGCCTCTTCCCTGTCAAATTTCCAAGGTTTTTCTTTTAACAAAATAACTTTTACCTCGGATTTAATTTTGTTTCTGTATTTTTCGGGTATTTTTAGCGCCCCGTTTTCCGGCATAGCGAAAAATTCATATGCTTGCATTAAGATAACCTCTTTTCAATTTTAATTTTTATATTTAGATACAACGTAAGACGGCAATCTCGTTTACGGAACTTTAGGCTTCGCCGCCACCGTTTGCCGCCGTAGAAAATGCTTATACTGCGAAGTACCGCTTCGCCTCTTTAAGTATCTCCATAACACAATCATGTTTTCCATCAGTATAAGCAAGAGGTTCATAATAAAACTGTTTAGACAATCCTTTTTTTACTGTATCGTATTTTTCACGCGCTTCTTTATTTACAAGCAAATAATCTCTAAATAAAAATGCTTCCTCAATAAATGGATTTCCATTTTCCTGATATATGTGAACATGGTGCGAATGGTTCACCATATCGTCTTTATACTTCACAAAGTATCTGCGCCCGGTCATGCCATTTTCCCCTCTTGCCGTATAACCTAATCTTTTCATTGCGTCATTATGTTGCTCAACTTTGTTAATATCGTAAACAAAAACCATAATGTCAATAATAGGTTTTGCTGAAAGTCCCGGAATACTTGTTG
>WREG01000179.1 GCA_009779455.1 Oscillospiraceae bacterium | reverse complement strand
CGTGCGTTTCTGCGGGTTTATCGACGTCATCGCTTCGGCGTTTAATTCGGATATCGAATTCCCCGAGCTTTCGAGGGACGTTTTTGAAGATATGTTTCAGGACTATCTCTGCCGGTTTACCGGTATGATCAACGACTGCTTTGACGATGCGGGATTCGACAAATCAAAATTAGATTACGTGATCCTGACAGGCGGCCACAGCCAATGGTATTTTGCGGAGGAGATCCTTACGGGGAAACAAACAAAGTTCGGCAGGGTCGGCTTAGATAAAATCGCTTCGGACAAAAGCAGGGTGATAAGGCTCTCAAAACCGCAGGAAACCGTGGCTTTAGGCTTGGTATACCAGCCTATAAACATAAACGCGCGCGCCGCCGCGGAAGAAACGGAAGACGCGCCGCCGTTCTGCAGGTATTGCGGCGCCAGAAAAGCTGCGTCCGGCGATATATGCCCAAACTGCGGCGATCAAATCCCGGGCGCAGAGCCTGAATTTGAGCGGGAGCCGCCGAGGCAGGCTTATCAGGGCAGCAACGTGAATACGAACGTTGTGACCGGCCCGAACGTTTACACGCTGCCGGCCGGGAAAAATATAGACGGCGCCGCGCAAGCGGTCAATTCGTTTTTGAGCGGCACAAAAAACATGGAAACACAGGTAGTGAACAACAGCGACTGGGTCGCCATTCAGGCGCGCGCCAAAGGCGGCGTGTGGAAACAGTTTTTGGGGATGGACAAAGCTCTGACAGTCAGGATCAATCAAGTGAGCGCCAACCAGATTTCCGTCGATATAGGAGAAGCGAAATGGGCGGATAAAATCGGCGCGATGGCTGTGGGAATGTTTGTGACTTTCGGTTTTTTGGCGGTGACTTCGGGGATCGGCATGTACATGCAGCGTAAGCTGCCGGGCGAAATCAAGAATGTCATCTCGATGTATGCTTCGTCGTAATCAGTAAGGAAAGTCGGGGATTTTTATGAAATATTGCGGAAATTGCGGGACCCAAATGGAAGACGATATGATATTCTGCACAAAATGCGGGACAAAAAAAACACCGGCCCCGGCCGCGCCCCCGGTAAATGCCGCGCCTTATCAGCCGCAGGCCAAAAAATCAAAGGCTCCGGTTATAATAATTTCGGTCGCCGCCGTTGTCGCCGTTATCTTAGGGATATGCGTCATCGCCTATATTGTTTCGGGCGGCGGCGATGATACAAGCGGGGGCGGGCCGTTCGGGGGCTCTGTAAATAAATTGGATTTTACCCTGTATAATTACACCGATATAGACATATACTCGATTTATTTATCGCCGACAGACGGCAATGCGTGGGGAAAAAATACACTCGGCAACAATGTCCTTTATGCCTGGGGGCAGATGAATATAACTTTCCCGTATGAAGACGGAAGCGTCTATTATTGGGATTTGAGGGTTATGGACGGCTACGGCAATGCGGTCGACTGGAAATGCTTGGACCTGCGGAATATAACCAACCTGTATATTTCGATAAACGAATACGGGCAGGCATATGCCGAATGGAACTGACGATAGACGATACATGCGAAAAATTAAAAAGAAGAGGATGGAAAGATTATGATTGAAAGGTTAATCGGGATAGATTTCGGGACAAGCTCAACGGCGATAAAAGTCAAAACATATGAAGACGGCAAGCCGATGGACGCGGAAAACGCCGTTCACTATGTCAGCTTCGACGGCAAATATATTCTGCCGACGTTAGTTTATCAAACCAATGCCGGGGATTGCCTGATCGGTTATAACGCCCAAAACCCTTCCGTAAAAGGCAGTCTGCATCAAAATTTCAAGTTGGATTTGGTCAGTACGGACGACGGTTTAAAAAAGCGGGCCGTTCAATACACGGAAATGTTTTTTCAATACATGTATAAAGTATATAATGAACAGCGCAATCAGTTCGCCACATGCGATACGGAAACGACTTTCATAAGTTATCCCGTCAAGTGGCCCGAGGAATTGCAGGCGTTGATGCGAAAAATTGCCGCCGACGCGGGGTTTGTGAACGTTCAGGGTTTGGACGAGGCTTCGGCCGCGATCCATACCGTGATGGTCCAGGACCGCGAAAGGCTTGTTCTGGGAGGCGACGATTATGCCAATATACTTATGATAGACATGGGGGCCGGGACGACGGACTTGGTTTTATGCGAATACTCGCCGTACGAAGAAAAGCATATCCGCTTCCTTTCCACATGGCCGCAGGCGGGGACCGGCAGTTTCTTCGGCGGAAGGGAAATCGATTATTGGTTATGCGGATATGTCAAAGGCTATTTGGCTGAATGCGGGCTTAAGAACTTGGATAATTTCGAGGAAAAAAATTTAGATAAAAGCAAAACATGGAAAGAAACCAATGTATCCCCCACTTTTGAAAATAAAGACGGCGTAGTAAAATATTGCGGGTTTGCCGACGCAATCGTGTCCATGCTCGATATAGACGAAGAATTCCCCCCGCTTACCAAGGACGGCTTTGAGGACATACTTGCCGATTGTCTGACACAATTCGCGAAGCTGATAAACGATTGCCTTGCCGCCGCCAATTTTGACCCCGCGCAGTTGGATTATGTCATATTGACCGGCGGCCACAGCCAATGGTATTTTACAGACGAGATATTGAGCGGGAAAACGGTAAAATTCGGGGAGGTAACCCTGCCCAAAATAATGGCCGACGACAAGCGTATCATCAAACTTAAAAGGCCGCAGGAGACCGTAGCCCTCGGGCTTGTCTTCCACAGGATATCCATTCATTGGGAAGACCGCCCGTCCGTCAAGGTTACGGGGATACTGAATATATTGGCGGGAAGATACATCAAAAAATTCGGCGTAGATCTTATGGCGGACAGCACCGCGCTTAAAAGGCTTGAGGCTGCCGCGAAAAACGCCGTAACCGATATTGAAAAGGACGGCCGGGCCGAAATTGCCGTACCGTACATATCCGCAACCCGGAGCGGGCCGCTGAACCTGAAAGAAATAATTACAAAAGAGGAATTGTCGGAATATATTGAACAATATTCGAGGCCGGAGCCGATCTCGGATCCGGAGCCGGAAAAACCGGTTACCCCGAAAATTCCGGACGATAAATCGTTTTGCGGGTATTGCGGGAAGCCCAATCCAAAAAATTCAAAATTTTGCGGGTACTGCGGAAAAGATATAGAAAAAGCCGCCGAAATAAACAGTTATATATCAAATACAAAGCCTCGGCCGAATATTGCCGGAACGGGGAATTTAATCAAAACATTCGGCGGTTTCGCTTATTACCGCGGGATACAGCCGTTTTCCGGCACGTTTTATGTTTATGACAATAAAACATCGTTCAAAGCGTCCGCTCTGAACATGCTGGGGGCGGCGGGCGCGTCCCACGATATACTGATGGCGGATATTGTATCCGCGCAAAGGCATAAAGCTATGGGATTCATCGAATCATGCGTCAAAATATCAACGCTTCAGGGCAAAGAGTATGTGTACAGCGTCGGGCTGTACAATAAAGAAAATATCAACGAAATAATAGATTTAATCTCAACATATAAAGGAGGGTAAATGTAATGAAGGGTACGTTTGACACGAGCATCAAAGATATTTTTACTTCAATCAACAAAGATTCGAAACGACTGACGACGGATATTTCCGTTCCCAATGATTTTTATCAGGAGCTTTTGGATTATTTTTTGGAACGGGGCTATTTGAACGCGCTGCCCGAAAGGGAAAAATTTATCGATTTCAGGGTCATGGAAAAAGAACACCCGGATTTGTTCGCAAACGACAAAAAACTGAAACACGAAGCGGATTTTAAAAACATCACATGGCTGAAAGTCGAGAGGCTCCCCATCCATCCGAGCGAATCCAAGGAATACGATTTGCTGTCGCGCTGGCAGAGCGTTTTATCGACCCTGCATACATGGGGGCACAGGTTTATTTTTCTCCTGCAGCGCAAAAGGGGCGAGACGAATATATATTTGGGCGCTGTATCGCTGTCGCGCAGCTTATCCTCGAAACAGGCTCTGGAACAGTTTAAAGAAGCGGCTTCAAGCGGTATGCCCGGCATCGATTTGCGCCCCGTGCTGTCCGGCTCTGAGAAAATGGATTTTGTAAGCAATTTGGAAGACAATAAAACGGTCGGCGCGGTAACCGGGATCCCGTCGTTCAAAAAGGAATCCAACTTCGGCATATTGCAAACGCTGGATCAGTTGGCGTTCGGGATAAGGGACATCAACGGAAACGAGAGGGATTTTTCGCTTATGGTTGTCGCCGACCCGGTAAACGACGAGACAGTTTCGCGCACTATCAGCAAATTCAGGAAACTCGGCAGCGAAATTCATTTGGATGTGTCGCGCAATTTGTCGACCGGCGAAAATTATACGGAGGGGAAATCATCGAGCTTCGGCATAGGCGGCGTCGTGTCGTCAATAGGGTCCTTCT
>WREG01000178.1 GCA_009779455.1 Oscillospiraceae bacterium | reverse complement strand
TTGACCCTAATTTCGGCGGCGCGGGAGGCGGTTTCAGCGGTTTCGGCGGCGGCATGGACTTTGATCTGGGGGATCTGTTTTCGAATATATTCGGCGGCGGGGGCTTCGGTTTCGGCGGCGGCCGATCCAACCCCAACGCCCCGCAGCGCGGCTCGGATATACAGTCCACGATCGCGATTTCTTTTGAGGAAGCGGCAAAAGGCTGCAAAAGAAGCGTGGAAGCCAGCCGTATCGAGGTTTGCGGCGAATGCAGCGGCTCGGGGGCGGCAAAAGGCACATTTTCACAGACCTGCCCCGACTGCAGCGGAAGGGGGCAGGTGTCCACCCAGCAAAGGACGCCTTTCGGCACGATATCAACCACAAAACCCTGTCCGAAGTGTTCCGGCAAAGGCTCCGTAATACAAAACCCCTGCCAGAAATGCAGGGGCGGCGGCCGCGTCAGGCGCACCTCTAATATAGAAGTAAGCATCCCCGCGGGCATTGACGACCGTCAGATAATCACGCTAAGGGGCGAAGGCAACAAAGGCATAAACGGAGGTCCCGCGGGAGACTTCAGGGTCGGCATAAACGTGCGGCCCCATCCGTTTTTCGAGCGGGACGGATATAACATATGGTGCGACATAACGGTGAACATCGTTCAGGCGGCTTTGGGGGACGAACTGGAAGTCCCCACCCTCGACGGCAGGGTGAAATACTCCCTTCCGGCGGGTACCCAGCCGGCGGACGTTCTAAAATTGAAGGATAAGGGAATCCCGAACTTAAACGGCAGGGGCAGGGGCGACCAATTGCTCCGTATTGTGGTCGATGTGCCGCGCAAGCTGACGGAAAAGCAAAAGGAGCTGCTCAGGCAATTCAACGCGGACATGGGCAACAAGGCCGTGGAAGAAGATAAAAAAACAATATTCGGCAAGAAGAAAAGATAAAAAATGCTGCATAATAAATCATAAAGACATGAATCGGAGAATATCAGATGGATTATACCCTTTCAAAACAGGAGGCCAAAACCCTCCTTGAAAACAAGCTTTCCCATTTTTTCGGCGTAAACCCCGGAAACGCCACATATGAACAGCTGTACCGCGCGATGGCGTTGATACTGCGGGATATGACAGCCGAAGGCAGGGCGGATTTTACAGAAAAGGCTTTGGGCGAAGGCTTGAAACGGGTATATTACCTTTCGATGGAGTTCCTGATGGGTCGCTCCTTGAAAAACTGCCTTTATAATTTGAACCTAACGGAAGTTTTTGAGGAGGTCCTGGCGGATTTTTCGGTTTCGCCGGAAAAAATCTATGATCTCGAACCTGACGCGGGCCTCGGCAACGGGGGCTTGGGGCGTTTGGCCGCCTGTTACCTCGACAGTCTGGCTACATTGGGATACCCCGCTATGGGGTATTCCATTTTATACGAATACGGCATCTTCAAACAAAAAATCATCGACGGCTGGCAGACGGAGCTGCCGGATTTCTGGCTCCGAACCAGCGACGTGTGGTTCGTAAAGAGGGAAGAAAGCGCGGTTGACGTGCTTTTCGAGGGTAATGTGGAAGAATTCTGGGACGAAGGCTACCACAGCGCTGAGCTTAAAAACTGCGTTGCGATAAAAGCCGTGCCATATGATATGTTCGTCCCCGGCAAGGACGGCAGGGGCGTGAGCGTGCTGCGCCTTTGGTCGGCAGAGGCTCCAGGCTTCGACATGGCGCTTTTCAATCAGGGCGAGCATCTGAAGGCCTTTGAGCGCAACGCCACGGCGGAAGTCATAAGCAAGGTGCTGTACCCCGCAGACAACCACCCCGAGGGAAAAAGCCTGCGCCTTCGACAGCAATATTTTTTGGTGTCCGCTTCCGTGCAGGATATGATACGCCGACATTTGAGGACTTACAGCACCCTTGACAGCCTAAGCGAAAAAATCGCGGTGCATATAAACGACACCCATCCGACCCTTGCCGTCCCCGAACTGATGAGGATAATGCTCGACGAGTGCGGCTACGGCTGGGACAAGGCGTGGGGCATAGTGACGAAAACCGTGGCTTATACCAACCACACGGTGATGAAAGAAGCGCTGGAATGCTGGGGCACGGAGCTTTTGGAACGGCTCCTGCCCAGGATTTATCAGATAATATGCGAAATCGACCGGCGGTTCAGGGCTTTTGTATGCGAAAAGACCGGGAATCCCGAATACGCTGAAAACACGGCTATAATATCGAACGGCGCAGCTAGGATGGCGAACCTCTGCGTTGCCGCCTGCCACAGCGTGAACGGCGTTTCGGCCCTGCACAGCGACATACTTAAAAACGACGTTTTCCGCGACTTTTACCTATTGACGCCCGAAAAATTCAAAAACGTAACCAACGGCATAGCCTTCAGGCGGTGGCTCTGCCAGGCGAACCCCGCGCTAACGGACTTTATAAAGGGGCTTATAGGCGACGGCTTTATAAGCGATCCGCGGGAGCTTTTTAAATTGCAGAATTTTAAGGGCGACCCCGCCGTTTTAAAAGAAATCGAGAAAATAAAGCTTAAAAACAAGGAGCGACTGTCAAATTATATTAAAAAATCCTGCGGCGAGGCCCCAGACCCCGCGTCGGTCTTCGACGTGCAGATTAAAAGGCTGCATGAATATAAACGGCAGCATCTGAACGCCCTGCAAATTTTGGCGAAATACCTTGAAATAAAGGACGACCCGGACGGGAACCACCTGCCCCAGACCTTTATTTTCGCCGCGAAAGCCGCGCCGTCGTATTTTATGGCAAAAAAAATAATAAGCTTCATTTCGGCCCTCTCGAAGCTTATCAACAGCGACCCGCAGGCGAGCCGCTTTTTAAAGGTGTTCTATATCGAGGAATACTGCGTGTCAAAGGCGGAGATCATAATCCCCGCCGCCGAAATCAGCGAACAGATATCTTTAGCCGGCACGGAGGCCAGCGGCACGGGCAACATGAAGCTGATGCTGGGCGGCGCGGTCACCCTGGGCACCCTTGACGGGGCGAACGTCGAGATAATGGAAGCCGCGGGGGAGGAAAATATAATAATTTTCGGCATGGACACACAGGAAGCTGCGGAAATAGCGAAAAATTACGTGCCGAAAAATTATTACCTGAACAACCGCGAACTGAAAAGGGCAATAGACTTTATCGACGCGGGCGGCGTTTTGGGGCAGAACTTTTCGGAGATAAGCTCCACCATAATCCACCACGACCCCTATATGGTCCTCGCCGATTTCGCCGATTACCGCAAGGCGCGGCAAAAGGCGGAGGGCCTGTATAAAAACAGAGACGCCTGGAATAAAACGTCCCTTATGAATATAGCCTCGGCGGGGTATTTCTCTTCTGACAGGGCTGTGGAGGAGTATGCGGGGAAGATTTGGGATGTTAAGGGGAATGTAAAAATTAAAGTGTAGAATGTAGAAATATATTTTTTTTCAAACTAACAAAGTTATCCGGCAAAGAGATTTACAGCGGCGGGGCGGTACACGTTGACGAGCAGGTTTATTTGCCGTCAACTACCGCCCCGACATCACTACCGCCCACGTTGTACGCTTTCGCGGGGCGTTGTGCGATATTATACGCGTTGACGTTTTCGAGGGGTATAAGGGGGATTTGACGGTGTATTGTAAATTGCGGGGGTGAGAGGGGTTATTAATAAAGTATTATTTCGTAAATATTGTATCGCGGTGAAAATCTAAAAATAGCTTCATTTTTTCAGAATAATGTATATTGAACTTATCCCCGACAGACAAACCCAAAAGCCTAAAATTACCGTCGGAAAAATGATTTGATAACATAATTACGCCACTATCGCGAAACGATATAAAACCTCTGTCAAACAATTTATCAAAAGTGGGGGATAACAACAAGCCGTTTTCTTGACTTATTCTCTCTTGATTGTTTGAAGAAATCCAAGGCTTTATATGGCTTGCAATCAAGACACGTTCATCATCAACACCGGTAATTACACACTTTTTGAATTTTTCAATAATTGAAGTCCTGTATTCACCCTGTCCTATTCGAGCCTTAATAATTTGTTGTTTTTCAGTTTCTTTGATAGTGGTATCGTTTTCAATCTGTTCTATGCTTTCATCTGCTATTTCTCTGTCAAATTCATTTCCGACATCGTTTAGATAGAGCCTAAACCATAATTGAACTTCACTATTTACAAGGACTTTTTGAATTAAAACCGACGACATGTTAGGTATTGCAATGCGCCTGAAAAAATCATAAATTTTATCAGTTGATTTTATATAGAAGCGACTTGTAATATTCTTATTCCTGTCATCATTATTACGAAAAACATTGAAATGTATTACATCATCATAGTTTTGCAATTCATCTACATAATTTTGCCAACTGTTTTTTATTTCGTTTCTGTAATCCTGCGACGGGTTTTTATACTCAAATTCAACAGAATACAGATAATCAAGCAAACCCTTTTTATCAAAAAAGCATTTAAGCT
>WREG01000177.1 GCA_009779455.1 Oscillospiraceae bacterium | reverse complement strand
CGGGGGATATAAACATTCTGCATAATTAAGCTATATTATATGTAAAAGGAAGATAAATTATGAAAATCTATAACACGCTGACAAGGCAAAAGGAAGAATTCACGCCCATAACCCCCGGCGAGGCGAAAATTTACGCCTGCGGGCCGACGGTATATAATTTCATCCATATGGGGAACGCAAGGATGGAGTGCGTTTTCGACGTACTCGGGCGGTATCTCGAATATAGGGGCTATAAGGTGACTTTAGTCAAGAACATCACGGATATCGACGACAAAATAATCAATAAAGCGATAGAAGAGAATGTCCCGTTTTCGGATATCTCGTCGAAATACGCCAAAGAATATATGGAGGATATGAAGGGGCTTAATGTCAAAAACCCGGCGATACAGCCGAAAGCCACCGAAACCATTGACGAAATGCTGGATATTATAAATACCCTTGTCGAAAAAGGCTATGCATACGAATCCGGCGGCGACGTGTATTTCAGCCCCTCGAAATTCGAGGGATACGGCAAGCTGTCGCATCAGCCCCTTCAAGAATTGTCAGCCGGGGCGAGGATAAACATAGGCGAGCTTAAAAAAGAGCCTATGGATTTCGCCCTCTGGAAGGCTGCGAAGCCCGGCGAGCCGTATTGGGAGTCCCCTTGGGGAAAAGGCAGGCCCGGCTGGCACATCGAATGCTCGGCGATGGTGCGGAAACACTTGGGTAACACCATCGACATACACTGCGGCGGGCAGGACCTGATTTTCCCCCACCACGAAAACGAAATCGCCCAAAGCGAATGCTGCAACGGCGCGCCCTTTGCCAATTACTGGATGCACAACGGCTATATCAACGTGGATAACATAAAAATGTCAAAATCCCTCGGCAACTTTTTCACCGTGCGCGATGTGGCGGCGAAATATGGTTATATGCCGATACGCTATCTGATGATTTCGGCCCATTACAGAAGCCCGATAAATTACGCCGCGGATATCATAGAACAATGCCTTTCCGCCCTCGCACGGCTGAAAACCTGCCGCGAAAACCTTGAATTCGCCTTGAAAACAGCGGGGGAGGGGGCAAATGATATAAATTCGATGCTCGAAAGCCGCAAAGAGCAGTTTATCGCCGCTATGGACGACGATTTGAATATGTCCGACGCCCTCGCTGCCGTTTTCGACCTTGTTAGGGATATCAACACGTCGGTCCTGACCGCCGAGCCGGCAAAAAATGATGTTGTTGCCGCGCTTGCCCTGTTTGACGAGCTGACGGGGGTCTTGGGGCTTGTGCTGAAAGAAGAAAAAGCGAAAATAGGCGATGAAATTCAAGAATTGATAGAAAAACGGCAGGAAGCGCGGAAAAACAGGGATTTCGCGGAAGCGGACAGGATAAGGGACGAGCTGAAGCAGAGGGGGATAACGCTGGAGGACACGCCGCAGGGAGTTAAGATAGTAGTATGAAACTGTATATTAAGCAAAAAGCCTTTTCATGGCGGGACAAGTTTTTTATAAAGGACGAATGGGGCAGCGACCGCTATTACGCCCAAGGGGAGCTTTTCGCCTGGGGGCGGAAGTTGCATCTGTATGACATGGCAGGGAATGAGGCGGCGTTTATCCGCCAGAAGATGCTGACGTGGCGGCCGCGCTATTATATCGAGCTTGGCGGGCATACATACGGGCTTGTAAAGGAAATAACTTTCTTAAAGCAGAAATATTTTATCGAAGGCCTCCCGTGGGGCATAACCGGCGATTTTTTAGCCCACGAATACGAAATAACCGACGGCGCATACTGGGTAATGAGGCTTTCCAAGCACTGGTTCACATGGGGCGATTCGTATGAGGTCGAGATCCGCGACCCCCGCAACGAGCTTCTGTGCCTTTGCATAGTGCTGGGCATAGACTGCGTGAACGCGGACGCGGCGGGGGCCGCTGCGGCAAGCGGTTAAGTCAATGCACAATGTACAATGCACAATTTCTCTCAACTCTCAACTCTCAATTAAAAAAAGGAGGTTCATCATGAAAAAAGGCATAAAAACCACCGCTATAATTTTAGCGGCAATAGTAGCATTATTGGGGGGATTTATTTTGGTCATATCAAGGGAAAGCAAGGACGCGCCTATAGAAATTGAGGCGTCGAACCCGTTTATGTCGCCGCTTGGCAAGGCGCAGGTTTTCGGCCACCGCTCCGGTGGCGGGGTATTCCCCGAAAACACCCTGATGGCGTTCAAAAACTGCGTCAACAGCAAGGATTTCGTGACCGACGGCTTCGAGTTCGACCTGCGGCTCACTAAAGACAACGTGATAGTCGTGCTTCACGACGCCACCTTCGACAGGACAAGCAATGCCGTGGAGTATTTCGGCAAATCGAAAGTGCATGTGCATGACTATACATACGAGGAGCTCCACGAGCTTAATATGGCCGAAAATTATGTTGACGAAAACGGGGATACGCCGTATAAGGGCCTGCGCGGGGATGATATACCCAACGACCTGAGGATTGTCACCCTTGGGGAGGTTTTTAACTACCTTACATCCCAGGGGCGCTATAAGTATTCCATCGACGTAAAGGAAAAAGGCGAAAAAGGCAAAATAACCGCCGACGGCTTTTGCGGGATGATAAGGGAGTACGGCCTGGAGGAGGACGTTATCGCCGCGTCATTTAACGGGGACATAAACAAATATTACGACGAAAAATACCCTGAAATTATCCGTTCGGCGGGCATTGTCGAGGTTGTAAAGTTTTATTTCGCATCGCTTGCGGGGAAAAAGCTTGACCCGGGAAAAATTAATTACCAATTATTGCAAATCCCGGCGGATCAATACCTGATAAATTTAGGGACGACGAAATTCCTGAATTACGCCCACAAATACGGGATCGCGGTGCAGTATTGGACCATAAACGACGGGGATAAAATGAAAGCCCTGGCCGATAAGGGCGCGGACGCGATCATTACGGATTATCCGGGGCTGGCTTTTTCAATGGTCAGCGGGTAAATTCCGTATGGGGCGCTGGGACGGCGCCCCATACGGATTGCGGCTATTTAAAATTGCATTCCGCAATCACGCTTTGGCTGTTTGAATAAAGGATAAACCCGAACCTCCCTTCGGCGATTTCGGTTTTATAGTCGCTGAAAAATTCGAAATCCCCGTTAAAGCCGATTTTTGTCATGACCTCATCGGTTTTTTCGCTGCCAAACCCGGAAAAAGAGGAAAAAACCGCTTTTGTAAACTCTCTAAAGCGGTTTTTTATTTCAACCGTGTTTTCGGGGTGTTCGCCGCCGCTAAAAAGCTTTAAGGTAAGCGTTGCGGCGGTTATTTCGTTTTTGGGGTTTACCGCGAGCGTCATAAGCACGTCGTCGGGCGACGCGAGCGAATAAAAAACATATATGTCGCCGCCGTCAAAGTATATCCGGCCGTCCGTGAACGAGTAAAGCTTATCGAATTTGCCGAGGCGCGAGCCAAGCTCCGTATAATCGATTTTAAAGGGCTTGGAACACGCACAAAACAACAGGCAGGCCGTTAGAGCAATAAACGCTGATTTTGTTTTCATATACATTAAACATCGTCCCTGCATTATGGATTTATATTTGATGTATATTACTTTTATGTAAAATTAATGCATAGGAGGTCTAATATTTCTACGGCGTATCGCTGTCCGGGACTTTAAAAACGTTCAGGCAATTTAAGGAAAACAGCATAGTATATCCGATCCACATAGGCACAAGCTCCATAAAACCGCTTTTGCCCACCGTGAAAAACCAGATAAACACATATATGGGCAATAAGACGGAGACGACCAGCATTATGGAAAACCCCTTGACTTTTTTCATCATAATAAAGAAAAACCAGAAAAACGTGCAGGAGTTGGCGCATATGTAGCCCACCGCCCCGGCGAAATGCAGGACTTTCTGAAAGCCGACCTCCGAATGGGTGGGGACGATGAAAACCACCAACAGGCAGATGATGCCCGAGCGTATAAAAATCCTGCCCATTTTGCTGTTGTATTTATAGCGCGCGTACATGGCTGTGCAGTTGTAATAAAAAGCCAGCCCTATAATCAGGTTCCAGATGAAAAACAGAAAACGGTGTTCAAGGCCGATATTGCTGGCGGTGTTGCCGGGCAGGAACGGGTTCCTTATAAATGCGTAAATCAGCGTATAAACGGTTCCCGTTAACATAAGCAAGGTCAAAAATATTCTGTTTTGGGTGATCTGCCTGTAAATTACCATCGCCCGCCGCCTCCGCCTCCGAACCCGCCGCCGGCGCTGCCGCCGCCTCCGCTGAATCCGCCGCCACCGCCGATTTTGACGCCGCCGGAGCCGACGTTCGCGTTTACGGGCGTTGATGAGAGCGCGGTATTTATGCGGCTGCCCGTCTTCATAAGCATGGACGTAAAAAATACAGTCGAAAAGTTGGGTCCTCTGACAGTTGAGGAATAATACCATGACGGCGGCGCCGTCGCAATCCCCTCGAACCGTTTCGCCCAGGCGTCCGTGACGCCCAGCG
>WREG01000176.1 GCA_009779455.1 Oscillospiraceae bacterium | reverse complement strand
GATAAAATTTCGCAGACCGCGAAAGACGACGAAGCCTTACTGTCGTAAGGCAAGGAGGATGACAAAGGTCTGCGGGGTTTTAGCCGCATAGACGCGAAACGGGGTTTTTAGAGGTTGCCTTAAGGCTTTATTGGAGTGTTGCGCTTGGGATTTTTTAAATTCGGCAAAAAAAACAAACAAACAAATCATTTACCGGGCAAAATCGAGTTTTTAATCGTCGGCCTCGGCAATCCGGGGCGGGAATACGAGAACACAAGGCACAACGCGGGTTTTTTGTGCCTTGATATGCTGTGCATCGTATACAATTCAAAAATTGACCGGCTGAAATTCAAATCATTGACCGGCGAAATTGCTATAAACGGGCATCGCTGCCTTTGCATGAAGCCCCAGACCTTTATGAACGACAGCGGCCGGGCCGTGCGCGACGCGGCGGGGTTTTACAAAATCCCCCCCGGAAATGTGATAGTATTGTTTGACGACACTTCCCTGCCCCCGGCAGCCCTGCGTATACGGCGCAAAGGCTCCGACGGCGGGCATAACGGCATTAAAAGCATAATATACCATTTGAACAGCGACAATTTCCCCAGAATAAAATTAGGCATAGGGAACAAACCCCACCCGGACTGCGACATGAAGGATTACGTCCTGTCGGGGTTTAAAAAGGATGAGATAGAACTTATGAAAAAGACAATGGAACGGGCGGTTGAGGCGCTCAGCTTTATTGTGGACGGGCGGATTGATGAAGCGATGGGGAAATTTAATTGAGAATTGAGAATTGAGAGTTGAGAGATGAGAGAAAAATAACTCTAAACTCCCAACTCCCAACTCTCAACTCTCAACTGAAAGGAACTTTCATATTGTCTTGTTTTTCAAAACTCTTATCCGGCAACCCGGAATACCTGTCCGTTCAGAACGCTGTGAAGAGGGGGCGGCTGCCCGCCGGGGTATTGGGGCTGTCCCAGATACCGAAGGCGCACTTGATACATACGCTCTGCGAGGAAAATTCCCGCAGGGCATTGGTTGTTTTGCCCGATGAGTCCTCCGCGAACAGGCTTGCCGAGGATTTAAAATCCCTCGGGACAAACGCCCACGCTTTTTGCGCCAGGGACTTCGCTTTCCGCAACATTGAGGGGCAGTCCCGCGAATACGAACGGAAACGGCTGGGGACGCTTGGGAAAATCATAGACGGGGACTATACCGTCATAACGGCGTCCGTAGAAGCGGCCCTGCAGTTCACTATGCCCGCATACGAATTGAAAAGCCGGACGCTCAAACTTAAAACGGACGATGAGATATCACAGGAAAGCGTGATTGCCGCCCTTATTGACGCGGGATACGTCCGCGCGGAGCTTGTGGAAGGCGCGGGCCAGTTCGCGAAACGCGGTTTTATACTTGATTTTTTCCCTCCTGACGGCAGTTCCCCCGTAAGGGTTGAATTTTTCGGCGACAACATAGACAGCATCGCGGTTTTTGACGCGCTGACCCAAAGGAGGGGCGAAAACCTCAAATCTGTAAAAATAATCCCCGCGACCGAGATAATCTGCGAAAACGAAACCCTTGCCGGGCTTATCGGCGGCCATGCCGCTTTGTTAAAAGGGAAAACTACGGGGAAAGCCCGTGACAGCCTTCTGAACGACGCCGATATGCTTAAAAAAGGCGTGCGTCTGGCGTCTGTTGACAGATATATTCCCCTTGTCTATGCTAACCCGGAAACGATTTTCGATTATTGCAGGGACGATATGCTTTTCGTGTCGGAAACAGGGGCCGTCAAGGAAAAAGCGAACCTTTCGCAGATGCTGTTAAACGAAGAGATAAAAACCCTGTTCGAGGAAGGCTGCCTTTGCAAGGGGCTTGACCGTTTTACACTGGGTTTTTCAAGCGCCCTCACCTATTACGAAAGGCGCGGGGCCTTATATTTGGACAATTTCGCCCGTGGAAGCTTCGATACCCCCGTCCGCGACCTTATAACCTTCAACGTCCAGCAGCACGCCGCGTGGAACGGCTCCCTGAACGTGCTGCTGGACGATATCCGTCCCGCGCTTTCAAGGGGCGTAACGGCGGTCATTATGGCGGGGACGAAAAAAGCGGCGGCGGCCCTTGCGGAGGATTTGATAAACGACGGCATAAATTGCATGTTTTATGAAAAAAACCCCTCCATATTCACAAAAGGCAGGGTGAATATAATACCCGGCGCGCTTTCGGGCGGGTTTGAATACCCCCAGCAGAAAATAATGCTCATAAGCTTCGCGAGGCAGCACGGCGACGTTAAATCAAAGCCGCGCAACAAGGCCCGCAAGGCGATGGAAAGCTTCAATTCGCTGGAAGAAATAAAATACGGCGACTACATCGTCCACGCCACCCACGGGATCGGCATATTCGACGGCATCCGAAAAATGGATGTGGGCGGAATAACTAAGGATTATATAAAGATAAAATACGCCGCCAACGATATCTTATACGTCCCCGTGACCCAGCTCGACCTTGTTTCAAAGTATATAGGCCCCCACAGCGAGGACGGCAGGCCGCTTAAAATCAACCGTTTAGGCTCGTCTGACTGGGCGAAAGCGAAAACCAGGGTGCAAAAGGCGGTCAAGGATATGGCGGCGGAGCTTACCGCGCTGTATTCAAAACGGATAAACTCAAAGGGTTTCGCCTTTTCGCGGGATATCGATATGCAGAGCGATTTCGAGCGGCGGTTCGAGTTTGACGAAACGGAGGACCAGCTGCGCTGCATACATGAGATAAAAAAGGATATGGAGCAGCCCTATCCTATGGACAGGCTGCTCTGCGGCGACGTGGGCTTCGGCAAAACGGAGGTCGCGCTGCGGGCGGCGTTCAAATGCGTGGCAGACGGCAAGCAGTGTGCGGTTTTCGTTCCTACGACCATACTCGCGCTCCAGCATTACCAGACCATAATGCGGCGCATAGAGGGCTTCCCCGTCGAAACGGAGATGCTCTCGCGGTTCAGGACTCCCAAACAGCAGGAAAAAATCCTGAAAGACGTAAAACGGGGGTTCATCGACATAATCGTCGGCACCCACAGGCTTATTTCAAAAGACGTTAAATTCAAGGATCTGGGGCTTGTAATAGTGGACGAGGAACAGCGCTTCGGTGTACAGCAGAAGGAAAAACTGAAGGAGCTTTTCCCGGAGGTGGACGTGCTGACGCTGACCGCGACGCCCATACCCCGCACATTGAATATGGCCATGTCGGGGATCCGCGACATGTCGGTCATAGAGGAAGCGCCCCAGGACAGGTACCCCGTTCAGACCTATGTCATGGAGCATAATATGCCCGTTATAACGGAGGCCATCGCAAGGGAGCTGCGGCGGGGCGGGCAGGTATACTATCTCCACAACCGCGTCGAAACCATAGACAGGGCTTCAGCCGCAATAAAAGAATACCTGCCGGACGCTAGGATAGGCATCGCCCACGGGAAAATGGAGGAAAACGAGCTGAGCGAGGTGTGGAGGCAGCTTTTGGAAGGCGAAATCGACGTTTTGGCCTGCACTACCATAATAGAAACGGGCGTGGACGTGCCTAACGTCAACACCCTTATAATCGAAAACTCGGACAGGCTGGGGCTGGCCCAGCTCCATCAGATAAGGGGCCGCGTTGGGCGCAGCGCGAGAAGGGCTTCGGCCTACCTCACTTTTGTGCGGGGCAAGGAACTGACGGAAATAGCGCAGAAAAGGCTGGAAACCGTGCGGGAATACACGGAATTCGGCTCCGGCTTCAAAATCGCCATGCGCGACCTTGAGATACGCGGCGCGGGCAACCTTTTGGGGGCGCAGCAGCACGGGCATATGGAAGCCGTGGGATATGAAATGTATATAAAACTCCTTTCACAGGCGGTGAACGCCCAGATGGCCAACGCCCATGATATGGGCGGCGAAAAGGGCATAAAACCCGCCGAAAAAGAAAAAGAATGCCTTATCGACATTCAAATAGACGCGCACATCCCCGAAAAATACATCGAAAGCCTGCCCCAGCGGCTGGCGGTCTACAGGCGCATCGCGGATATCCGTTCGCAGGAGGACGCGGAGGACGTTCTGGACGAGCTTATCGACCGCTACGGCGAGCCGGGGGCAAGCGTGAAGGGGCTGATAAAAATATCCCTCCTGCGGAACACCGCCGCCAATGAAAACATCTACGAAGTCGGCCAGCGGGACGACAGCATACTGCTCTACCCCGTCGCCGTCGATATGGGGAAAATCAGCGTTCTTTCAAAAAATATGCGCGGGCGCATCATGGTGTCGGCCGGGAACAAGCCTTATATCACGATAAAAAAGACTCCCGGGCAGTCGCCTGTCGATACGCTGGAGGAGGCCCTGAAGGGGCTTGCCGGGAGGGGTAAGGCCTGAAAATGTGAATGCAGTCCTGTAAATTACGGGCAAAATCCGTAATACGGCTGCCGCCATGATTATAAAGTGGCTATAATTTAAAAATTTGGGATATATTTTGATGTTGACTAAGAACAATTCATAAGATATAATGAACACATGATGACCGATCTTTGGCCGCTGGCTGCTTATTGCTAAATAAAAAAACAGGATTTGAT
>WREG01000175.1 GCA_009779455.1 Oscillospiraceae bacterium | reverse complement strand
TGATATTTCCCGCCGAAGGGCATAAGAACCGTACCCGCGCCTATAGTCGAATCGAAGGTCTCGGAAAGCCCTCTTTTCGAGCAGATATTCAAATCTCCGGCTAATTTTATATATTTAGCATTAAATTTGCCGTATAAATCTGTATTATTTGCCGTAAATATCGGTATTTCAACAGTTGTGCGTTTTTCCGCGCCATTTGAGTTCAGGAAATCCCGCGAAATATCGACGATTATCTCGTTTTGCCACTCCATAGTCAGCCGTTTTTCGGCCTTTACTATGGCTATCTCCGTCGCTTCGAGGTTTTCAGCCGCCGCAAGCATTTTAAATTTTTCGGCGTCGCCCGGCGACAAAACCACGGCCATGCGCTCCTGGCTTTCGCTTATTGCAAGCTCCGTCCCGTCAAGGCCTTCATATTTTTTAGGCACTTTATCAAGGTTTATATGCAGCCCGTCGGCAAGCTCGCCGATTGCGACTGACACCCCGCCCGCGCCGAAATCGTTGCAGCGTTTTATCAGCTTCGTAACCTCTGGGTTTCTGAAAAACCTCTGGATTTTCCGCTCCTCAGGGGCGTTGCCCTTTTGAACTTCCGCGCCGCAGGTCTCTATTGATGTCACATCATGGGATTTTGACGAGCCCGTTGCCCCCCCGCAGCCGTCGCGGCCCGTCCTGCCGCCCAAAAGTATAACAACGTCGCCGGGCAGCGGCGTTTCGCGCCTTACGTTCAAAAGCGGCGCCGCACCGATAACCGCGCCCAGCTCCATATGCTTCGCTATGTAGCCTTCATGGTAAATTTCGTCAACAATGCCCGTCGCGAGGCCGATCTGGTTGCCGTAGGAGCTGTACCCAGCCGCCGCCTGTGTGGCAATTTTCCGCTGGGGAAGCTTGCCCGGAAGGGTAGCGTTTATGTCGGCCGTCGAGTCGCCCGCGCCTGTAATGCGCATGGCCTGGTAAACATAGGCCCTGCCTGAAAGCGGGTCTCGTATCGCGCCGCCGATACAGGTCGCCGCACCGCCGAAAGGCTCGATTTCCGTGGGATGGTTATGCGTCTCATTTTTGAATAAAAGGAGCCATTTTTCCACGGACTTCAGTCCGTTTTTATTCGTTACATCAACATCTATTTTCACCGTGCAGGCGTTGATTTCGTCCGATATGTCGAGGCTTTCGAGAAGCCCCTTTTGCCGCAAATATTTCGCGCCGATTGTGGCTATATCCATAAGCGTAACGGGCTTTTTGCTCCCCGTTTCCGCTTTTATTTTAAGGTAATTCTCATATGCCGCCTTTACAGACGGGTCGTCGATTTTCACGCCGTCGATAACGGTCAGAAACGTGGTGTGACGGCAGTGGTCGGACCAGTAGGTGTCAATCATTTTAAGCTCTGTCAGGGTCGGGTCCCTGTTTTCGTTTTTAAAATAATCCCGGCAGAAAAGCACGTCGTCCTTATCCATAGCGAGGGAATATTTTTTTATGATATCATCGGCGGAACCGTCCCCCATATTTATAAACCCGTCCAGAACCTCTATCTTTTCAGGCAGGGAAACGGGCAGTTCAAGGCTTGCGGGCAGTGAAAGCCCCGCCTCCCGCGCCTCGACGGGGTTAATTATATATTTTTTTACCGCGGTTATGTCATCCGCGATTGAATCGCCTTCAAGCATATAAACCTTAGCCGTTCTTACGGTTGGCCGTTCTTTTTGGGAAATAAGCTGTATGCACTGCGCCGCGCTGTCTGCCCGCTGGTCGTATTGGCCGGGGAGATACTCAACGGCGAAAATATGAGAACCGAACACCTCCGGCAACTCATCATATACATCATCAAGCTGCGGCTCGGAAAAAACGGTGGTTTTGCATCCGTTAAATAGGTCCCCGTCTATATTTTCCACGTCGTAACGGTTAAAAATCCGCAAACCTTCAAGGTTTTTGATGCCCAAAAGGTTTTGAAGGCTCCAAAGCAGCGACGCCGCCTCGTTCGCCAGATTCGATTTTTTTTCAACGTATATTCGATAAACCAAAATATCACCTTTTCCCAATGTCCGTCCTGTTATATTTATTCTCAAATTTTATCATCCCCGCCGCCTCATATGCCCTTTCAACCGCTTCTTCAAGCGTATCGCACACGGCAGTTACGCCCAAAACCCGGCCGCCGGATGTATAAATTTTGCCGTTTTCCAGTTTTGTGCCGGAATGGGACACGGTTACGCCTTCTAACACCGAAACATTGCCGAAATCTATCTCTTTGCCCGTCTCATACGCTTCGGGGTAGCCTTTCGACGCCAGAATCACGCAGCAGGCGCATTTTTTTGAAAATTTTACATCTACATCGGCTAAAGCCTCGTTTTCGACGGCTTCCATCACCGTCAGAAGGTCTGTTTCGAGCAGGGGCAGCACCACCTGCGTCTCGGGGTCGCCGAAACGGCAGTTGTATTCTATGACCTTCGGCCCGTCAGCCGTCAGCATGAGGCCGAAATACAGGCAGCCCCTGAATTTCCTTCCCTCGGCGTTCATGGCGTCAATTGTCGGTGCAAAGATTTTTTCCATGCATTCGGCGGCAATTTCCTCGGTGTAGAACGGGTTCGGCGCTATAGTGCCCATGCCGCCCGTGTTCAGACCCGTGTCGCCGTCGCCGGCGCGCTTGTGGTCCATCGACGACACCATCGGCAGGACGGTTTTGCCGTCGGTGAACGCCAAAACCGTCACCTCAGGCCCCGATAAAAATTCCTCTATCACTATGGCGTTGCCGCTGTCGCCGAAAACCCTGTCCGCCATAATGGAGCGGATGGCTTTTTCCGCATCTTCCCTGCCCTGCGCGATGATAACGCCCTTGCCGAGCGCCAGCCCGTCGGCCTTGACTACGGTAGGGTATTTCGCGTAATCTAAAAATTTCAATGCGTCCTCGGGGGTGTGAAAAACGCCGAATTCCGCCGTCGGGATGCTGTATTTTTTCATCAGCCGCTTTGAAAACACCTTGCTGCTCTCGATTATGGCGGCCTTCTTTTCCGGTCCGAAGCAGCGTATGCCCGCCCCGTGGAGCCTGTCCACCGCGCCGAGGGCAAGAGGGTCGTCGGGGGCCACCACGGCGAAATCTATTTTATTCGACACGGCGAAATCCACAATACCGTCGATATCCTTCGCGGCTATATCCACGTTTTCGGCCAAATCAGCCGTACCGCCGTTGCCGGGCAGGGCGTATATTTTTTCAATTTTAGGGTTGGTTTTAAGGGATTTTATTATTGTGTATTCGCGCCCGCCGGAGCCGATTACTATAATTTTCATGAAATACCTCCGCAATCTGATGAATTCTTGCCCCGGCGGTTCCGCCGAGAGCCGATTACTATAATTTTCATGAAATACCTCCGCAATCTGATGAATTCTTGCCCCGGCGGTTCCGCCGAGAGCCTATAATTTTCATTGTATTCCTCTTTCTTGATGAAAAATCTATTAAATTTTAAAATCGTATTATGCTTATTCGTTAAGTTATTGAAAGAAAATAATTATGTTGTTCTAATATAATCCGTTTTAAACCATTCATATCATTATCGCTTATATTCGATATTAAAACAGGATACGCGCTGCATCTAAAAATTTCCTTGCCGTCATCAAGCTTTAGATAATATCGCATCTTGCCGCCTGTACATACACCGCATTTTAATGTGCAATTTTTCATTATTGCATTTGAAGGCAACGGGTTTTGGTCAGGCGGTGGCACAACTAAAGAGCTTGGCTTCCCTTGTTTATTCCTTTCTGCTTTTTGCTCGTTTAAATAAAATTCATCACGCAGAGCATTTATATATTTTTCGGGAACATCCTTGCAAGCAAAGAATTTAATCTTCAATGCGCCTTTTTGTTGTTTTATTTCTGTTTTTGCAATAATTTTTCCATTTTCATTATGAACAAAAGTTAAATTTGTGTCCGTCGCTTTTTTTCTCTGTGGAATATAACCAAGATCAGAAAAATAATTTATTATATCCCTAAAAATTTGTTTTTCGTTCTCCAATAATGCGTTAATAAATGTATCAATCAAAAGCACTTGCTTTTTAGTCATTTTCCAAACCTCCGTTAATACAAATTTTCTGTGTTTATGATTTCTTATCCTCAAAACCCTATAAATTTGCTGATTTCCTCAACCGGCCTGCGGCTTGTTTTAGGCGGCTCGTTTGAAATATAGCCAATGGGGATTATCGCGACCGGGCGGAATTTTTTATCAAGCTTTAGAATCTTAGAAACCTCTTTTTCATCGAAAGCCCCGCACCAGCACGCCCCTATGCCGTTATCCGCGGCGCAAAGCAGCAAATTCTGTATCGCGGCAGCGGTGTCTTGGATGCTGTATAGGGTTTTTCCTCTTTTCCCGTATCTTTTCGCGCTTCTCTCGAAATCAGCGCATACGACAATATGCACAGGCGCTTCCGTCATGAATCCCTGCCTGCCGCCTGCCGCTTTGTGGAGTTTTTCTTTGGTTTCCGCGTCTTTGACCGCATAAAAATACCACGGCTGGCAGTTGCCCCCGCTGGGCGCGGAGCGCGCGGCGTCAAGCAGTTTTAGGATAATATCAACGGGGATATCGTCAGTTTTAAAATTCCTGATGCTTTTTCTGCTCCACGCAAGCTCTAAAAAATCCATATCCATTTATCCTTTTTAAT
>WREG01000174.1 GCA_009779455.1 Oscillospiraceae bacterium | reverse complement strand
CGGGAAAACCTTTGCTGATATTGCGTATTTCAAGATACCTGTCATAATCCCCGTCGCAATATTCTATGCCTTCCGGCGTCAGGCGGCAGATTCTGTCGGCCAGCTTGTTTATAAAATAGCGGTCATGGGAAACGGCAAGCAGGCTGCCCGGGTATTCCTTCAAAGCCTTTTCAAGCGCTTCACGGGAATATATGTCAAGATGGTTGGTCGGCTCGTCCAATAAAAGCAGGTTGCACCGCGACAGCATCAGTTTGACTATGGCCACGCGGGCCCTTTCGCCGCCGCTCAGTTCCGATACGGGCTGATACACGCCGTCGCCCCTGAAAAGGAAAACGGCCAAGGCGTTCCGCACCGCGGTTTCGAGCATATCGGGGTATGCGCCCCACACTTCGTGCAAAACGGTCTTTTTTTCATCTAAAGTACTCCCGGTCTGGTCGAAATAGCCCACGGCAACGCCGCTGCCGAACCGGATTATATTTGAATCGGATTCTTCATTGTTTTCGTATACGGACAGCAGCTGTTTTAAAAAAGTGGTTTTCCCGCAGCCGTTCGCGCCGATTAAAAACAGCTTTTGCCCTCTTTTTATGTCCATTTCGACGTTTTTGTACAAAACCCTGCCGGGAAAGGCTTTGGAAAGATTTTTCACGGATAAAACGTCGTTCCCCCCGGTCAGGTTTATCTCAAAGCGGTACTTTATTTCGTCAGGCTCCCGTTCGGGTTTCTGAAGCCCGGCGGCGAGCTTGTCCACCTGTTTTTGCTTGGATTCGGCGGTTTTTATGTTCCGCTCCCGGTTCCACTGCCGCTGCTGCTTTATTATCCCCTCGATGCGCTTTATCTCCCGCATGGTGTTGTCGTATTGCCGCGATTCGGAATACAGGCGCTCCTCTTTAAGCTCCTTATACCGCGAATAGTTTCCGTCTGCGGCGAAAAGCCGGCCGTGTTCCATCTCAAATGTGCGGTTTGTGACTCGGTCGAGGAAATAACGGTCATGGGATATGATAAGCGCCGCGCCCGAATACCCGCGTATGTAGTCCTCCAGCCATTCCGACGCGTCTATGTCAAGGTGGTTGGTGGGTTCGTCCAGCAGCATAAGCCGGGGTGACGACAGCAAAAGGCGGCAAAGGCCGATTTTGGACTTCTGACCGCCGCTGAGTGCGGAAATGGGCAGCAAAATTTCCGCTTCGGAAAAACCAAGCCCTTTAAGCGCCGATTTCGCGCGGGCAAGGTAAGTCAAGCCCCCGTCCCGCTGAAACTCTTCCGTCAGCCGGGCATGAAGCTCTATAGTTTCCGCGCTGTGGTCGTCATGCAGGCGTTTTTGCAGCTCGGCAAGTTTTTTTTCGGTTTCGATAAGCGGGCGGAACACCTCTAAAGTTTCATCTAGAGCCGATCTGTCCGAATCGGCGCAGACGTGCTGGGCCAGATGGCCGACGGTCAGCCCCGCCGCCTTGACGACACCGCCTTCGTCGCAGGTTTCCCCCCCTGTGATAATTCTGAAAAGCGTGGTTTTCCCCGCGCCGTTAGCCCCCACAAGGCCGACGCAGTCGC
This sequence comes from Oscillospiraceae bacterium, assembly GCA_009779455.1. GTDB lineage: Bacteria > Bacillota > Clostridia > Oscillospirales > Acutalibacteraceae > WREG01. Next base: position 3,090 of record WREG01000174.1, on the reverse strand, counting down.
GGTTGCCTATTTTAAAAGTCACGCCGGAGAACAAAACCCTGCCGCCGTAGCTTTTTTTTATATTTGAGCCGGTCAATATAGTCATAATATATTATTATAACATTTTTTAAACAGAAAAGTCAAATTTTCAGGGCTGAGGATCAGATAGGGTAAATTTTTTTTCTATAAACGGATTCAATTAAAAAAATTTGAAAACACGTTTTTCTTCGGGTTGTGCCGCACCCGGCAGTCCGGGGCGCGGACGAGGATGGTGTCGTCGCCTATAACGTCAATTTCCTCCCAGCAGATCCTGATGTCCTCGTCGCGGACGCCCACCAGCCTCTGCCTGCCGTAAATAATCAGCGCCAGAACGCGGCCCGTGGACGTATCCACCTCCACGTCGCAGACCCGCCCTATACGAACCCCGTCAGCGATGTTTATAACTTCTTTTTGGCATAAGTCGGCTACGCAGCAGCTCATGGTTATGACTATCCTTTCCATCTTAAAACTTTTATCTCTTTTATAAAAATGTATTGATAAATTATGGAAAATATGATATAATCACTTCATGAATGTTTACGATTTTGACAACACGATTTATGACGGGGAAAGCAGCATATCTTTTTTTCTGTTTTATATATGTCGGCATCCCGCCTTTTTGAACGCTCTGCCCGTTGTTTTAAGGGCGTTATGCGAATATAAAAAAGGCGGCATGTCAGCGGAGGACATTTTGAAACGTTACGCTCCGCTGATCGAAGGCTATTTCACGAGAATCAAAGGAGACCCGGTGAAGGAGATCGAAAAATTCTGGGATTCGCATATGCGGAAGATAAAGCCGTTCTATTATTCCCTGCAAAAAGACGACGACCTGGTCTTATCGGCCCTGCCGGAGCAATCCCTGAAGGTAGTATGCGAAAGGCTTAATATCAAACATTATATCGGCACCGTAATCGACATGAAAACGGGCAGAATTGAAAAATTGTGTTTTCACAGCAGAAAGCCCGAGCGGTTTTTTGAAAAATTCCCCGACGCCGTCATCGAAAACTTCTATACGGACTCTGAAATATATGACGGCCCGCTTATAGAAGCGGCAAAGCGGGCTTTTCTTGTGAAAAAGAATATGGTAGTGCAAATAAAATAATATATGTTAATGAATTTCATTAATTGCATAAAGGGAGATTTGAATGGAAAAACATAAAAATATCCCCTTCAGGGACATCGACATAACCGGCGGGTTTTGGGCGAAAAGGCAGCGCATCAACCGCGAGCGCACAATTTATTCCGTTTATGACCGTTTCCGCGATACGGGGCGTTTCGACGCCTTTAAATGCGACTGGGCTGACGGCGTTTCCGACGACGATAAGCAGCCCCATATTTTCTGGGACTCCGACGTGGCGAAATGGATGGAAAGCGCGGCCTATATAATATCGAAAACGCCTGATAAAAGGCTTGAAGCCATAATCGACGAAACCGTTGACCTGATCGAGAAAAATCAGGACGAATGCGGCTATTTCAACATATATTTCACCGTCATCGAGAAAGAGAACCGCTTCGTAAACAGGGACGCCCACGAGCTTTACTGCGCGGGGCACCTTATGGAGGCCGCCGTTGCCTATTACCACGCCACAGGCAAGGATAAATTTCTGAAGCTCATGTGCGCCTACGCGGACTACATAGAAAAAGCCTTTAAAACGGAGGGCTTCGCGGAATTCAAAACCTGCGGCCACCCTGAAATCGAGCTTGCCCTTGTAAAGCTTTACAATGCCACGGGCGAAAAGCGCTATCTGGATTTAAGCCTTTATTTTCTCGAATGCAGGGGGGCTATGCCCGAGCCGCCCTGTTTTTTGACATCTGAGCAGAGCTACAACCAGAGCCACTTGCCGATACGCAAACAAACAACCGCAGAGGGCCACGCGGTTAGGGCCTGCTACCTTTACAGCGGCATGGCGGATATGGCTTACCACTACGGCGACGAAAGCATATTCGCGGCTTGCAGGGCAATTTTCGGCAATATCACGGAAAAGCGGATGTACATAACAGGGGGTATCGGCTCCTCCTCCGTGGGCGAAGCGTTTACGGTCGATTACGACCTGCCGAACGCCACGGCCTACGCCGAAACCTGCGCCGCCATAGCCCTTATATTCTTCGCGTCGCGTATGTCCAGGCTTGAAACGGACTCCAAATACGGCGACACGGTTGAAAGAATACTGTATAACGGCTTCCTGTCGGGCATATCCCTTGACGGTAAAAGCTTTTTCTATGAAAACCCCCTTGAAATAAACAAGGCGCTTAAAAACAGGCATGCGTCCTCAACAAACAAGAGCCACGAGCATTTTCCCGCAGCGGAAAGGCAGGAGGTTTTCGGCTGCTCCTGCTGCCCGCCAAACGTCACAAGGCTCATAGCGTCGGCAGGCGATTTTATTTACAATCTGTCAAGCGAAACTGTGTATGTCGAGCAGTACATGGAAAGCGAAGCCGTGTTTTACATTGACGACAGGCAGGTCAAAATCACCCAAAAAACGGATTACCCTTACAACGGCAACATAAAAATAGTTTTCGAGAATATGGCAGGGAAGCGCACCGCATTCAGGATACCCGGCTGGTGCAGTGAATACAGGCTGGCGGCAAACGGAACGGAAGCCGAATTCAGCGAAAAAAACGGCTACGCCGTAATAAATATAGGCGAAAACCGCTTTGAGGCCGAACTGTCGCTGCTTATGGAGCTGAAAATATACGAAAGCCATCCGAAAGTCACAGAAAACGCGGGGAAAGGCGCCGTCACCCTGGGTCCCCTTGTATTTTGCGCGGAGGAATGCGACAACGGCGAAAATCTGAGGGATATAAGGCTCCTGCCCGAACCCGGCGCGTCGCCTTACGAGCTTGAATACGACCGCAGGCTGGGCTGCTATGCTCTGAGGATCGAGGCCTTCCGCACGGACGAAAACGAATCGTCCGTGCTGTATATCCCGTCGCCGAAGAAGCTGCGGCCCGTAAATATAAAACTCATCCCGTATTTCGCCTTCGCGAACCGGGATGAGTGCGATATGCTGGTTTGGTTCAACCTTTTGGTGTGACTTTAAATGTGAGCTATTTAGATATACCAATGCAATT
>WREG01000173.1 GCA_009779455.1 Oscillospiraceae bacterium | reverse complement strand
TATATCGGCCTGACCTTCAACTGGAACGTCCTGCGCCCTAGAGATATGATGGTGCTGGGCTGTTTCACCGCGGACGAGGTCCACGAGGACGTGGAGATATCCCTCGCCGCACTGGAACACCGGTTCCCCGATTTTAAACGCAGGGGGAGTCCGAACAAAGGGCAGGCGGCGTTGAAATAGGGGTTAGGATTTAGGGATTAGGGATTGGCATGGAAAATTTATCAATCAATAAAGATATTTTAATAAAAATACTGCGGGCTTTTGATTTTGAAATAGATGTTCTTATTTGTAATATCCTTAATGATTCGGAAACAGACCCGCATTATTCCGCTGTTACAGCGAAGAATTATATTATGTGGTATATAGAGATTATGAATAATATAAATGAACCGCCGGGCTTTTCAGATTGCAGGGGATATTTTGAAAAACATTGCCTGCCTGATGAAGATTATAAGGTTTTCGAGAAAAAAAGGATAAAAGAGTCGAAATATTACATAGGGGAACAATATTAACCCGTAGGGGACGCCGTTGCGGCGTCCCGAAATCAGATGGAATCTTGTTGCAAACGGGACGCCGCAACGGCGTCCCCTACTACTACGAGGTTTAATAACGCAGATAATTTATATTTATGGAGGCAGAATGTGGATAAAAAAACTCCGCCCGCGCCCTTTGGCGCATTTGAATTGTACGGGCAGGGAGAGCCGGAAATTATAAAAGCATATAACACGTCGCACGGGGAAACGGACTTGCGCTATGTGTATCTTTTGCGTTACCCCGGCGGGGCAAAAATCGCGCTTAAAGCCACCCGCAATTTATTCACTACGCCTGAGCGTATTGAGGGCTGGGCGGCGCTCGCCGGGCATTACAACAACATAGGGATTTACGCGCCGCGCTTCATAAAAACCGCAAAAAACAGATATTCAACGGAGATTGACGGCTTCCTTATATATGCGGAGGAATTTATAGACGGCGTGATGGCCGAAGATCATGACGCCGAAGATGAAGAAACAAGCGATTTCAGGGAAAGCGATGCCGGCGCGGCGATGCTCGAATCGCTTGGGCTTGTCGCCGCGAACCCCGCGCCGCTCGTGCCGTGGCATACGGCGTGGTGTCTTTATGAAAGATTTGACGAAGATGAGGAAACCGATGAAAATTTCGATTGCGCGAAAAAGTTTACAGGGTATATATCTTCAAATTTCCCCAAATACGCAACCCGTGCAAAGGCTGTCATTGACAAATATACTAAACTGAGGGCTGAGTTCGAGCCGATTTACCGTTCCCTGCCCAAAGCGGTGTTTCAGGGCGATTTGGGAGCGTATAATGTTATATTGACGGAAGACGGAAAATTTAAGGGCGTGTGCGACTTCAACCTTTCCGGCACGGACACAATTCTAAATATTTTGTACAGCGAATGCCGTTCGTGCCTGCACGGGGATGCGGAAGAGAAAATCGCTTTATTGCCAGCCCCCGGCACGGGGTGGGAGCATGACAACCTGACGGCGCGTCTTTTAAAGCATACGGCAAAACATTATACATTCACAGACGCGGAAAAACGGGCGTTCCCAATATATTATAATCTGACTTACGCATTCAAATGGCAGAATTTCGGCTTTTTTAAACACCATTTGAGCAAATATGGCGATAGATACCTGCCGGATATATTGGAATGGACGGAAAGGCAAATGTCGCGAAATGATATTGGGCAAATACTGCCGTAGAGACAAGCATAATTTGCATTGTTTAAATAATATATTAAGAAAAGGATAAATAAAATGGGAAACGCATTGGATCTGCACTATGAATTAAAAGGCAAGCTTGAAATAAAGGCGCGGGCGGCGGTGGGCAATAAAGAAAGCCTGTCCCTCGCCTATACCCCCGGCGTGGCGGAGCCCTGCCTTGAGATACAGAAGGACAGCGAAAAATCCTTCGAGCTTACAAGGCGGTGGAACCTTGTGGCCGTTGTGACCGACGGCACCGCCGTTTTGGGGCTTGGGGACATAGGCCCTCTGGCGGCCATGCCCGTGATGGAAGGGAAATGCGTCCTTTTCAAGGAGTTCGCGGGGGTTGACGCCTTCCCCATATGCGTGAATTCCAAGGACGTTGACGAGATAGTGGACACGGTCGCCCTGATATCGGGCAGCTTCGGCGGGATAAACCTTGAGGACATCGCCGCTCCCCGCTGTTTCGAGGTGGAGGAGAAGCTGAAGGAACGCTTGGATATCCCCGTATTCCACGACGACCAGCATGGCACGGCGGTGGTCTGCCTTGCGGCCCTTTTGAACGCCGTCAAGGTCGTCGGCAAGGATTTGAAAGACTGCGTAATTACCATATGCGGCGCGGGGGCGGCGGGCATAGCCGTGGCGAAACTGCTTTTATCAGTTGGAACAGGGGACATGCTGATATGCGATAAGGGAGGCATAATATACGAAGGGAAACCCGGCCTTATACCCGCTCATGCGGAGATAGCGAAAAAAACGAATAAAAACAAGCGTAAGGGAAGCCTTGCCGACGCCATGAAAGGCGCGGATATCTTTATAGGCGTTTCCGCCCCCGGCATAGTTACGGAAGAAATGGCGGGTTCCATGAAAAGCGGGGCGATCTGCCTCCCGATGGCAAACCCCGTACCCGAAATCATGCCCGATTTGGCGATAAAAGCGGGCGCGGCGGTTGTCGGGACGGGCAGGAGCGATTTCCCTAACCAGATAAATAATGTGCTGGCGTTCCCGGGCATATTCAGGGGCGCTTTGGACGCCCGCGCAAAGTCTATAACGGAGGAAATGAAGCTGGCGGCGGCTTATGCCATAGCGGGGCTTATCTCCGATACGGAATTATCGGCGGATTGCATAATACCCGCCGCTTTTGACCCAAGGGTGGGCAAGGCGGTGGCGGCGGCGGTCGCGGAAGCAAACAATGGACGTTAAATGTTTATTGGCGATTTAAGCATTTCATTGCGCTGTATTTTCGTAAGAGCGGCAAGCCTGTCTTCCGTAGCTATTTTAAGGAGTATATCTTTTACAACGCTGTCCAATTCCCCGCCTTCGGAATAATCAGCCCGTGCGATAAAATTAACCCTGCCATGTGTTATAAATTCCTGAACTTTTTGTTTATCGGTGTATACCGCAATTGAATATCCGCCGTTTGCTTTTACGAGCCGCATACAGGGGACATCGGTTACCCCGTCGCCTATGTAGAGCATATTTCTAAAAGGAACCGGACGGTCATCCTCTGGAGTGTATTTATTTAAATTATCGTCGTCCGATAAATCAAGGACGCCTTTATTGATACGGTAAACGAATTGTGTTTTTGTCGTGTAATTAACCACATTTTTAGGCCATATCGCGACATCGTTTACATCATATAAAAATTCACAGGCAAATACTTCTTTAAAATTATTATATATCGCAGAGCCTTCAATAATTTCTTTTAATCCCGATGAAATTACATAGTGTTCTACCTGTATCCCCATTCCTGTGCAATATGTATTTATTCGGTCAAACCAATCTTCGACACCCTGATAGTATTCTAAATCTTTACCATGCCCCTTAAAAGCTCCTCTTGATATTTTTGCACTTTTATACCGCGCTTCGTCCAGCATAAAATGCATATATGCCAACACGCTGTCCATTTTCTTTTCTTTGGCAAATTCATTTGATTTTTTCCAAAAATCTTCCGCGCCTATGCCTATTTCAGGGATAAATGTAAATTCTTGCTGATCTCTTGTGGTTAAAGTTTTATCGAAATCATACATAATCGCAATTGTCGTCGCTTCTGCTACCATAAACGTCTCCTTAAAATTGATTATTGCGGAAATAAAGCTTTGCTTCCTGTGCGTTGCTCACATATACGGGCATATCTGACGGCGGCTTCTTTCGATTGCATTTTAATAACCCCATCTGTGTTATTACTATGCAAATCTTTAAATTCAACACCCCATCCGTTGTCTATAATTTTAACTTGAATATTCTTTTTTTCCATAATATTCTTCCTTTCATAATTCTTTAAACCAAACATTTTACAAAACTAAGTCAACTCCAATTATATAGTTTATTATACAACGTGATATTGTCATTTGTCAACAATTAATTAGTTGAATAAAGGACGGTTCAAACATGGGAAATTTCGGCTTTTCTTACATAGGCCTGATTTATATGCTGATGATCGAAGCCCCCAACATAATGTGGGCGCGGCGGAAACCTGAGGGGTACGACCCGTCGGGCGAAAACAAAATCCTTATAATTTTTGAACGCGCGGGGCAGGTTTTATGCACTGGGGCGATTTTGATTTTTAAAGATACCAACCCCCGTAAATTGGAGCCGTGGATAATATGGCTTGCCGCTTCCGCGCTTCTGATGCTGCTTTATGAATTCTATTGGATAAGGTTTTTCCGCGGCGGGCGGGAATTGCGGGATTTCTACCGGCTCTTTTTAGGCGTCCCCGTCCCCGGCGCGTCCCTGCCCGTGGCGGCGTTTTTCCTGCTTGGCGTTTATGGCAGGCTTATATGGCTTATCGCCGCTTCTTTGATTCTCGCGGTGGGGCATGTCGGCATTCATTTGCAACATTTAAAAAATATGCAGGAGCGATAAAATGATAGAAAAATATTTTTACATAGAGCCGAAAAAAGCAAAGGAATTATTATCCCAAATAAAAAATATGAAAGCCGCAAAGCGCGGCATTGACAG
>WREG01000172.1 GCA_009779455.1 Oscillospiraceae bacterium | reverse complement strand
TAATAGCGGACGCGGCTATATCAGGAATGGTTACGGAAGGGCAAGCTGTAAAAGCGGTAAAAATTTTGTCAAAAAAATCAGGCGCAAAAGGCATGGTCGGCGGGCAATATATTGATTTATCAGGCGAAAAAAAAAGCCTGACAAGTGGCGAATTGTTATTAATGGACAAGCTTAAAACAGGCGCACTGATAAGTGCTGCTTGCGAGCTTGGCGTTGTCGCAGGAGGGGGGGGCGACAAAGAAATAAGCGCCGCAGGCAATTATGGCGAAAACATAGGTATATCTTTTCAAATAATGGACGATATTTTAGATATAATCGCTAAAAAAGAGGATTTCGGAAAACCTATAGGAAGTGACGTTGAAAATAAAAAGACAACATATGTTTCTGTTTACGGGCTTGCCAAAGCTAAAGGGCTCGCGGAGGAATATACGGAAAAAGCCATCGCTTATCTTGATATATTTGGAGAAAAAACACAAAATATAAAAATATATTCGTATGATTTGACTAACAGGAGAAAATGATATTGAAAGATTTAAACATTTTGCCCGGTATAAATTCGCCTTCTGATTTAAAAAAACTCGACGACGGAAAGCTGATTGAACTCTCGGCTGAAATACGGGAAGTCCTTATAGATACAGTGTCGCGAAACGGCGGGCATTTAGCGTCAAACCTCGGGGTTGCGGAATTAACAATCGCCCTGCATAAATGTTTTAACTCACCCGAGGATAAAATAATATGGGACGTCGGGCATCAGTCGTATGTGCACAAGCTGTTGACAGGCCGTTACAGGCAGTTTCAAACGCTCAGGACCGAAAACGGAATTTCTGGCTTTTCAAGGCCAACGGAGAGCGAGCATGATATTTTTTTCGGCGGTCACGGCAGCACATCGGTTTCGGCGGCCTACGGCATTGACCGCGCAAACGCAATAAAAGGCAACAAAAATTATACGGTAGCGGTAATAGGCGACGGGGCGTTCACGGGCGGAATGGTTTACGAAGCTTTAAATAACGCAGGCGGAAAAAGTAGCAGATTAATTGTGATACTTAACAATAATGAGATGTCCATATCAAAAAATGTTGGTCAGATTGCCGCATATTTTGCCGCTATCCGCGCTAATCCCGCGTATTTCAGATTAAAAGCAAAAACGGAAAATATAATTAATCATATACCATTAATAGGTAAAAAGCTGTCAACCGCCATTTTTCGCACTAAAACAATATTAAAAAACATAATTTACGGAAGCTCCATGTTCGAATATTTCGGGTTCAGGTACATGGGCCCCATCGACGGGCATGACATAAAACATCTGCGCGCTGCTATGGAAGGCGCAAAAATGGCGAATTACCCCATTTTGCTGCACGTAAAAACAGTTAAGGGTAAAGGATACCCTTACGCTGAAAATGACCCCACATCTTTTCACGGAATATCTAAATTTGATATCGACACAGGGGAGCCGATAATCGAGGGAACAAACTTTTCTTTGGAATTTGGTATGTTTTTAACAGAAATAGCTTCTAAAGATAGGCGAATATGCTCAATAACTGCCGCTATGGAGGTTGGAACAGGGCTTACCGGCTTCAAAGCCGCCCATCCGGACAGGTTTTTTGATGTGGGTATCGCAGAAGAACACGCGGTCACATTTGCGTCGGGTTTAGCGAAAGCAGGGATGATCCCTGTATTCTGCGTTTATTCGGCTTTTCTGCAAAGGGCTTACGACCAGCTTGTGCATGACGGGGCTTTGCAAAATATTAAAATAATTATAGCCATCGACAGAGCGGGCTTTGCCGGTGAGGACGGCGAGACGCATCAAGGCATTCTCGATGTGCCGTTCCTCAACACCATACCGAATATTACCGTTTATTCGCCTTCCGCATACGAGGAAATGAGAAACGCTTTTGTAAACGGTTTTTATCATGACGGGGGCGTGGTCGCCGTTCGGTATTATAGAGGGAAAGAAGAGCTTCCGTCCGGTTATACGCCTGTAAATGAAGCGTTTGATATTTACGGCGATAAAAATTCAAAATACGTGATTATCACTTATGGCAGGATTTTCAAATTCGCGGCCGAGGCCGCAAACGAATTAACTTCAAGAGATGTTAAAATATTTGTGTTAAAATTAAATAAAATTAAGCCTATAGATAAAAATACAGTGAAAAATATAGTTAATTGTGATAAAATATTCTTTTTTGAAGAAGGCGAACGTTCCGGCGGGGTGGGGGAGAGCTTCCGTATGATTTTATCGGAGCTGAATTATAAGGGCGATTATGTATTAACCGCGATCGACAATGCTTTCGTCCCTCACGCCGATACATACGCTCTTTTAAACAGGTATAAGCTCGATTTTGATGGAATATGTGAAACAGTTATAAAAAATATTACATGAATATATGATAAATAAATATAGATTAGACATATTTTTATACGAAAGCGGATATGCTGAAAGCCGTGAAAAAGCCAGGGCTTTGATTCTTGCCGGAAAAGTTTTTGTTAACGGGCAAAAAGCGGAAAAAGCAGGATTTTTTATAACGGATAAAGACAGCCTTGAAGTAAAAGCCGCAGATGAATTCGTGAGCCGTGGAGGATACAAGCTGAAAAAAGCGCTTTCCGTTTTTAATATCAGCCTTGAGGGAAAAATCTGCGCGGATATAGGCGCGTCAACCGGCGGGTTTGCCGATTGTATGCTGCAAAACGGCGCGTCAAAAGTATATTGCGTTGACGTAGGCTACGGTCAGCTCGCGTGGAAGCTGAGGAATGACCCCCGCGTCGTAAATTTTGAACGGACTAACGCAAGATATCTGAAAGACGGCCAAATTTCGGAAAAATGCAATTTCATCTCGGTTGACGTTTCATTTATTTCGCTTGAATTAATTCTTCCGATAGTGTATAATACATTGAGCGCCGACGGTGAGGCGGTTTGCCTCATAAAACCCCAGTTTGAAGCAGGACGTGACAAGGTCGGCAAAAAAGGCGTGGTAAAAGACGCTGCAGCCCATGCTGAAGTGATAGGGAAAATATATGATTTTTCCGGAAATGCGGGGTTTTATATATCAGGGCTTGACTATTCACCAATAAAAGGGCCGGAGGGCAATATTGAATATTTAATATATATTACAAAGAAATCTATAAATAATAAACAAATAAATATTGACGATATTGTTAAGTCATCACATAACAATTTGAATAAAAAGGATTTATAATGATAATTGCCATAATCCCTAATTTGACAAAAAAATATGCGGAAAATTTATTTTTTGAAGTATGCGGCAAACTCGACGAACTGGGGCTAAAGTATTGCGCCGTTGAAAAAAGCAGGGAAATATGCCCCGAATTGCATGAAGGCGTTTTTGTTAAAGAACACGAGCTTTTTGAAATCGCTGACGTTATAACGGTAATCGGCGGCGACGGTTCCCTTGTCGCAGTCGCGAAGCAGGCAGCTCTGAGCCGCAAGCCCATACTCGGCATAAACGCGGGACGGCTGGCGTATCTTGCGTCGCTGGAAGCGGACGAAATCCACCTGCTTTCAAAGCTTCGGGACAATACATATTCAATTGACGCAAGAATGATGCTTAGGGTGACAGTAAAAGCGCCGGGGAAGGAAGAATATACGGAATATTGCATCAATGACGCTGTGTTCGCGCGCGGACCCGATATAAAAATGACGCTGCTTGAAGCTGAATGCGACGGTAACAAAATCGGCACATACAGGGCGGACGGCGTTGTGGTGGCGACGCCTACAGGCTCAACCGCATATTCATTGGCGGCGGGCGGGCCTGTAGTGGAGCCGGCCTTAGAGAGCATAATCTTAACGCCGATATGCACCCATTCGCTTTTTTCCCGCTCGCTTATTTTCGGGAGCGGAAGCGTTTTGACCGTAAAGCCTTTGGATACGGAAAAATACCCTCTTTTTATGTCCGTTGACGGAAAGCGTGCAGTAAAAATTTTAGAAGGGCAAACAGTCGAAATAAAAAAAGCGGAAATTAAAACTAATTTAATAAGATTTAAAGATGAAACATTTATAGATATATTAAATAAAAAAATGACAGAATAATTATAGGATGTGTGTGTATGACGAAGAAGGAGCGGCAAAATTTAATATTAAAACTCATAGATAAATACGGTTTAGGCACGCAGGAAGGGATTTTGGAGAAGCTCCTTGAAAACGGCGTCTCCGTCACTCAGGCGACGGTTTCCAGGGACATCAGGGAATTAAAACTTGTAAAACAGCCGACGAGCGGCGGGGCGTACATGTATAATTTTGAGTTATCATTAAAAAACGGCCTTAATGTCAAATATTACAATATTTTTTCTCAAACGGTTTACCTTGCCGACCATGCCGGAAATATATGCGTCCTTAAATGCCACGCCGGTACCGCTTCGGCGGCCTGCGCGGCGGCGGACGAAATGGAGCTGCCGGAAGTAGCGGGCACTTTGGCGGGCGACGACACGGTTTTTATACTTTGCAGAAGCGAAAGCGCTGCTGCGAACATAAAAAATATTCTTGAGGAATTGCTGGAGAAATAATGCTATCAAAGCTAAAAATCAATAACATTGCTATAATCGAAGAGGCCGAAATTGAATTTTCCGGCGGGTTTAACTGCTTTACAGGGGAAACGGGTGCGGGAAAATCCATAATAATCGACGCTATTAACGCGGTTATCGGCGAAAAAACCTCCCGGGAGCTTAT
>WREG01000171.1 GCA_009779455.1 Oscillospiraceae bacterium | reverse complement strand
TCATGCTCGCGTAGTTATAATGTTCAAAATTCGAATCTATATGCTCGTGCCTGAAATTAAAAATCAGACAATCATAAATGGCCTTGACCTTCTGCTCGTCTGTCATTCCTTTTGTGATTGCCTTATCAAGGATTCCCGCGATAAACCCGTCCATATCCCTGTCCCCGCTGACGCCGCCCAGGTATTTCCCGCTTAAATCCTTGGGCAGGCTCATCATGGAAAGCTTGTAAAGATACGCCGCGAACTGCCCGCGCGTTATATTGTCCTTGGCGTCAGCCCGGACGGAATGCCCGCCTGAGCTTTGCTCCGCTATCTCATTTAACAGGCTTGTCAAAACATCTTTATGGCAAACCGCTTTGGGATGGTTTGTGAATTTATATTGATCCGGCCTGACATTACTGACAAACAGAGGCGAAAGCGGCACGGTCAATTCCCGCATTGCCGAGGAAAGCAGATTAATAATTTCGCCGGCGGAAATATCTTTTTTCAAATCACTGTCTTTTTTAATTTTATAATCAATTTTCGCGACCGTGTTTACTGCGTTTACTTTCGCCTGCGCTTCGGAGGTTTCCGGCGCGCGGGCTTTTTTTAAGATGTCTGCGGCATTTATCCCGCACTTAATTTGAGCGAAATTAAGCAGGAAATCAATAAAATCACCATATGTTAGATATTCTTCGAGATATCTGTGTATATTTTCGGGGATCAGCCCCGCGTTTGAAGCGTTTTGCAGATAAGCGTTATATTGCCCTGTGAGCTGCCTTGCGTTTTCATCCTCCTGCCGGCCGTCCAGCTTCGCGGCAATCCTTAAAATTTTCCGTGCGTCCGCCGCCGTAACGCCGCCGTCGCCGTTCACGTCAGCCGCTATCATCTGAATATCCGTTAAAATTTCCAGTTTTGCGCAATACCTCAAAACAAAGCGGGCGTCTGCGGCTGTGATTTCGCCGTCGCCGTCTACGTCGCCCGGCATTATTTCAGGCCCGTCGTCTTGATAATCGCCGAACGGATCGTCAAACAGGCCGTCGTCCCGGCCAATTTCTTTTAAAAAGTCTTTATAATCTTTTTCGTTTTCAAATTCATATATTTCGTCAAATATATATACGGTGTAATGTATGTAACCGTATGTTTCTTCGCCGGCCGCAGAAACGCGGGCTGCCAACGGGATAAAAATCAATACGCAGGAGATCAAAATTGACAATAACTTCTTCATAGTTTCACTCCCCCCTTTTTTTTATTATACAATGAATCCATGTGAAAATCAAGTAAAACTAAAAAAGGGGCGGAAATGATGCCGCCCCTTTAAATATTATTCTGTTTTGTTATTACTAAGCCATGTTAAAAAGAAAACCAGATACCGGCTGGTAAAAACGCCGGAAAGCGACTACGAGACGGTCAACAGGCTGTGCGACAATATGTCTGCCGCCATATACCTCGAAACCATAGAAAAGCTCTGCGGCGTTCTGGAATGCGAGCCGAACGACCTGTTTGTTATCGAAAAATGAAAAACGGCCGACAGAGCCGCCGGCCGCCATATCTGAAAAATGGGAAAATTCAAAAAAATAAAATTCTTCACATCCGTTTTTACAGGATAAATATATTATAAAACAACACAACGTTATAGTCAATATTTTTTATTGATTATTTAATAACCCTAACAGCTAAAACCCCGTCCAAAGCCTTGACGGCTTCGACGGCCGCCTCGTCAATGGCCCCGTCAACGTCGATGACCGTATAGGCCGCTTTTTTGACCTTGGTTATGTTGCTGACAACCTTCGCGCTCAGCGCCCCGAACAGGGCGGCGGAGATCTTGTCGCCCATGTCCTCTTTCGATATGACCGTGAGCCTGTCGCCCGCGCCTTTTTCGACTTCAACGCCGGGTAAATTCACGGAATTGACGATATTGCCGTTTTCAAGGAACCCGCGAAGTTCCGCGACAGCCATGGCCGCGCAGTTCTCCTCGCTTTCGGGGGTGGAAGCGCCCAGATGGGGGATTGCAACGACGCCGTCAGTGCCGAGCTGGTCGTCGGTGGGGAAGTCGGTGGCGTAAGCGGCGCATTTGCCTGTTTTGAGGGCGTCAAGCAGGGCGCCGCTGTCAGCAAGCTCCGCCCTGGCGAAGTTGAGGACGCGCACGCCGTCCTTCGCCTTCGCGAATACGCCCGCGTTTATCATGCCCTTTGTATTGTCGTTGAGGGGGGCGTGGAGGCTTATATAATCGCTCTTTGTGAATATATCGTCGAGGTTGTCGGTGATTTTCACGCATTCGCAAAGCTCTGCCTTCGCTTTATCGGTGATGAACGGGTCGTACCCGATGATATGCATACCCAAAGCGCAAGCCGCGTTTGCGGTAAGGATTCCGATGGCGCCGAGGCCGATAAGCCCCAGTGTCTTGCCCTTGATTTCAGGCCCGACGAACTGCCCCTTGCCCTTTTCGACAAGCTTGCCCACGTCTGCGCCGCTGCCTTTAAGCGTCTTGCACCAGTCGATCCCGGCGGTGATTTTGCGAGAGGTGAGGAAAAGGGAGCAGATGACAAGCTCCGTAACGGCGTTGGCGTTTGCGCCGGGGGTGTTGAATACGACTATGCCTTTATCGGTGCAGGCGTCGATGGGGATATTGTTGGTTCCCGCGCCCGCCCTCGCGATGGCAAGCACGTTAGAGGGGATGTCGATTTCATGCATGGACGCGGAACGCACGATAACGGCGTCGGCGTCGTCGATGCCCGCAGTGCAGTCATATTTGGCGGCGTCGAAATTGGCGAGGCCGTCAGCGGAGATTTTATTTAAAGTGTGGATTTTGTACATATATATTTCCTTTCTGATTAAGATTGATTTAATACAGAATGCAGAATTCATAATGCAGAATTTCGGTCGCGGGATAACATAGTTAATATTTTCAACTTAATGTCGCGTAATTATAGAATGATAAAATTTTTAGTTTTTAATTATAGAAATTCTATAAATTTATTCGGGCGTTAACTTGTATATTAGATTATGATCAACTACCCGACATCAATTCTGCATTCTGCATTCTTAATTCTGCATTATAAATATTTACGCATTTTCAGCTTCAAATTCCTTCATAAACGCCACAAGCTTCTCAACGCCCTCAATCGGCATGGCGTTGTAGACGGATGCCCTCATGCCGCCCACGGAGCGGTGGCCTTTGAGGTTTACGAAGCCCGCGGCCGTTACGGCTTTGACGAATTTCGCGTCGAGGTCGTCGTCGCCCGTGACGAAGGGGATGTTCATAAGCGAACGGTCCTCTTTTACGACTGTGCCTTTGAACATTTTGGAACTGTCAAGGAAATCGTAAAGCAGCGCCGCTTTTTTCCCGTTGTATTCCTTCATGGCTCCAAGCCCGCCTAACCTTTTGATGCGTTCGAGGACGAGCATGCAGATATAAATGGGGTAGCAGGGCGGGGTGTTGTAAAGGGACTCGTTTTCGGCCATTATCTGGTAATTGAGCATAGTCGGCGTAATGTCGCGGGCTCTGCCCAGCAGATCCTCGCGGATTATGCATATGGTAAGGCCCGAAGGGGCGACGTTTTTCTGCGCCCCGGCGAAAACCATGCCGAACTTCGTCACGTCGAGGGGTTCCGACAGTATGCAGGACGAAATATCCGCTATCAGCGGGATATCGTCCGTATCCGGCAATTCGTGATACACCGTGCCGTAAATGGTGTTGTTGAGGCAGATATAAACGTAATCCGCCTCCGGGTCGAAATCTTCGCGTTTTGTCTTCGGGATATAAGAGAAGGTCTTATCCTTTGACGACGCGACAATCCTCGCCTCGCCGTATTTCTGCGCTTCCTGGTACGCTTTGTTGGCCCATTGGCCGGTTATGATGAAATCGGCCTTGCCCGAGCCGTTCATAAAGTTGAGCGGTATAGCGGCGAACTGAGCCGACGCGCCGCCCTGCAGGAACAGCACCTTGTAGTTGCCCGGGATATCCATGATTTCGCGCATCAGGGCTTCCGCGTCCCTGATTATCTTCTCAAAGACCTTGGAACGGTGCGACATTTCCGTCACGGACTGGCCGCTGCCCTCGTAATCGAGCATCTGGCCGGCCGCTTTCTGCAGAACCTCCTCAGGCAGCATTGACGGCCCTGCGGAAAAATTGTAAACTCTGGACATTTTAATAACCATCCTTTCGAGAGAGATAAAAATCCCTAAATAAAAAATCTTGTACAAATTATAGCAAAATTTTAGTGGATAATCAATAATGAATAATGACAAACAAAAGGTAAAGCGAATAATCATTTTTATATAGGATTTTTATTATTTTATTTTTGCGGGGCAGTTGACAATCCGTATTTTTATGTTATTATTGTTGTACCATAATTTTTTATAGAAGGGTATGCAGACATGAATAACGATGAAATGATTTCAGTTTTACTCAGTCAAATGAACGAACGGTTTGACAAAATAGACGAACGCTTAGAAAAATTGGAACAGGGGCTTGATGTTGTGCAGCGCTCGGCTTTTCTTGCCGAGACAGTGGAACATCCCCGCATACAGGCTTCTTTAGACGGTATTCTCAGCGTGTTCGAGCATAATGAGCAGAGTGATTCGCGGTTAAGGTTATTGGAAAGAAAAGTTGAACGGCATGATACTGAGATTCATGCGTTACAGCAAATTGCCAAATAAATTTTAAATATAATTATACCTCCCTTCGGGGAGGTTCCTCCCTTCGGGGAGGTTCCTCCCTTCGGGGAGGTTCCTCCCTTC
>WREG01000170.1 GCA_009779455.1 Oscillospiraceae bacterium | reverse complement strand
CGCTTCATTGATAAAATCATTTTCCGGGCCGGGCAAATACACATTGCCCGCGAAGTCCGGCGCGAGCGGGTATTACGCGGAGCTTTCGGAAGGCTTCGGCAGCGGCGAGGTCTCGTTCGACTGCGTGTGGGCGCTTGGCTACGCCTCGCTGAGGAACGTTTTAAGCGGCGCCGAAATCGAAAGCATCAGAAAAATAACGGCCGGCTGCGATGTTTTATATAGCGCGGGTGAAAACGCGGATATAAAAATCCCTTGTGAAAAAGACGCCGAAATAACCCTTTCGCTTAAAAAATCGGACTTCAATTTAAGCGGCGAAACGGATTTCAAATATTCGGCTTTTGAAAAAGAGCGGAAACGCGAAACTTTTAATATAAGTTTTGAAAAACAAGGCTTTCAGACGGGCTCTCACGGGGATTTCGCCGTAAAAAACGTCAACCCCGTATTTTGGGTGGAAATCAGCAATGATTTCGATGTCAGGACTGATACCGTAAGCGTAACGGCAAGCACGGAGGGTTCCGGGCTCCGTCTGTTGCGGGAAACGGTCAGCGTTGTCAAAAAAGACGGCGGCGGCGAAACGGAAAAAACGTTTGTCACGTTTAAATGCGAAGGCACATACGACAGCGAGACCGACGCGGACGTGAGTTTCAGCGTGTCTGTTGATTTGAAAATAAACGACGATATCCCGATAGCTCAAAAAGAGCCGTTTGCCGTTTGGATGGAAACCGACAACGCTTCATATAAAACGGCTTCGGACGATAAATTCCTTCTCGGGGAAAATGACAAAAGCGACGGGGCTTTAGCCAAAAAAACGCTGACGTATTCTTATTCCTTTCCCGACAGCCTTGTAAACAGGAATATGGCATATGACATAAACGGGAAATTGTTCAGCTTCAACGAGGGCGAAACCCGTACCGTCAACCTTCCCTTGGGCGGCAAGGCTGTTTTCCGCTTGGCGGTGTACAACTGCTCGAAAAGCACGGCGTTCGCCCCCGAAATAATAGCGCGCCTGCCGTTTGCGGGCAATATGGATTTTTACAGCCTTGACGGCGACGACGATCTGGGGTCGGAATTCGACGCGGTCTGGGACAGCCTCGGCGAAATATTCATAACCCGTGCCGACGGCAGCGTGGAAACGGTCGGGAAGGAGCATTATTCCGTTTTATACAGCGGATTTAAAAACGCGGATTTCGACAGCGGCTTGTATACGGAAACCGAGGACGGCAAAACGCGGGCGTTCAAAATAATCTTCGATGAAACTGTTCAACTGGGACATAAAGACGAGCTTGCGGCGAAATATACCGTAAATTTGCCGCAATCGAAGGAATTAAGCGGCTTAACGGCTTACGCGGCTTTTGCCTCGCGCTATAAGCTTTCAGCCGGCGGAGACAAATTCAATATGAGCAAAAACCCGGGGAAAGCGGGTATAACATTAGGCGAACCCTGGGAACGCGGAAGGCTTATCGTTACGGTTAAGAACACGGACGGAAATACGCAGCTTGATTATCTGCACGGCATTTTTCTTACCTTAACGGGCAAATCCGACTGGGAAAACCTATACGGCTGGCGGGAATACAGCGAGACCGTCATAACCGACGGAGACGGCATGGGCATATTCATTGATGTGCCTTTCGGCGAATATACCCTGCTCGAATCGGCGGGCGTGGAGCATCCGTACAGCGAAGCCGCCCCTGTGATGATAACCGTTGACGATGAAATAAAGGAAATAATTTTAACGCTGAACAACACTTTGCAAACCGGCTCTTTGGAAATTTTAAAGAGCTTTGAAGGGACGGCGAATGTTTTTCCGTCAAAATTCAGGCTTTACGGAACCGCCGACCACGGGACGGAAGTCGATGTAACGGTCGAAAGCGATTCGGGCAGTTTTAAATTTCACGATATCCCGCAGGGGCTTTACGCGATTGAGGAACAATACCCCGACAATTTTACCGGTCCGGAATATACTTACGGCTACAGCCTGTATTCGGACAGCGCCGCCGTTAACGCGGGCGAGAACAGAATAATAGAGATCGAAGCGCAAAAAGCGGTGGGAAGCCTTAAAACCGTGCTGCAAAAAGCGGACGGGTACGCGGGCGCGGAGCAGGCGGCAAGGACATTCCTTCTTTCAGGAACATCCTCATTGGGCGAGGATATACTGAAAATTTATAAAACGGAGGACCCGGGGGGGAACAAATCCGCAAGTTCCGCTCTTTTTGAAAACATACCTGTCGGAAAATATGTGATTGAAGAAATATTTACACATGAGGATTACGCCCTCCCGGTTCCGAGGACGGTCATTATTTCGGATAAAAATTATGCCGGGGCGGTTGAAGCTGTTTTTAAAAGCGAATTAAAATACGGCGGGATAGAAATCGGCGCTTTCCCGGAAGCCCCGGCAGTTAAGGAAGGTATGCTCTTTAAGATATCCGGCGTTTCCCGCTACGGGAATGAGCTTTGCGCTTATGCCGTCACGGATTGGAAAGGCAGAGTGTCCGCGATAACAGGCATTGAAGAACCGGGAAGCGGCGGTTACGCCGTTGAGCTGATGGGGGTTATCCCGAAAAAATATTCGCCCGACCTTTTATTCGGCTCTTATATGTCCGCCGGGGAATTTGAAAACAAAATAAAAAAAGCTCTTGAATCAAGCCCCGAAGCCCCGTATATAACAGCAGAAAACATAGCCGTGCCGGAGCTGCGGTTTGAAAGCGTAATAATAAACGGAAATGAAACGGTAAGCTTTGCCGGATATGCGGACGGGATAATGTTAAAAGACAAAACAGTCACAACCGTAACGGCCGCCGTCAAAAAAGGAGAGGCGGCGTCTGAATATGAAGGCGCACTGAGGATAACGGGCATAGGCAGCGGGGCCGCCCTGTGCATTTATAACATTCAATGCGTCAAAACCGTCGGGGATTATGAAAATCTGTATACCGTTGAAGGCGGGATAGACGTTATGGCGGGGCAGGACGGCGAGATTTTAGTTGAAAACCTGCCTGAAGGCGCTTATGCCGTGAGCCGTTATTTTGACGCACTGCCGAACGAAGCGTTTATTCTGGACGGCGAAACGCGGCAGATTTACGAAATTAAAGGCGAAACGGAAGTTTTGGCTGTGTTTACGGATAAAAAAGAGTCTCCGAAAGCTTTGCCTAAGGAAAACAGCGGCGAGGTTTTGACAGTTGAAGCCGCGATAGTGGGCGAGAGCGGCTCTTTAGCGTCGGAGGACGATTTTATAAACGCCGGGCTTGACACTGCCGGCGGGTACCAATTTGAATTTTTAATTAAAAATATTGACACGGGCGACGAATACGGCGCGGTATTGAAAGACGGCGCACAGCTTATAATCGACAATCTTCCCGCCGGGGCTTATACCTTAAAGCAGGCGGACATACTGCCCTTTGAAATAACCGCGATGAAAACGCCTTACGGCAAGGACGCGGGAATAAAAGACCTCGGCGGCGGGGTATTTGAATTTGCGCTTGCCCCGGCTTCGCACGGGAACGCAAACGGGCAAAACGGGTTGACGCTAAAAATCGTATATAAAATAAATCCCCCCGAAAACATATCGGGGGAAAGCTCGCAAAATTTATTCAGATTGAAATAATAGACAGCCCCAAATCCTTCAATTGCTCCTCATCAACCGATGAGGGGCATTCCGTCATTGCTTCCGACGCGTCCTTTAATTTCGGGAACGGGGTTACGTCGCGCAGGCTTTCCGCGCTGACAAGCTGCATAATAATCCTGTCAAGGCCTATGCCCATGCCGCCGTGGGGAGGCGCGCCGTATTTGAACGCTTCAAGCAGAAAGCCGAACTTCGACGAGGCTTCTTCCTCCGAAAGCCCCAAAAGCCTGAACATCCGGTTTTGAAGCTCCGGGTCGGTTATCCTTATTGAACCGCTGGAAAGCTCTATGCCGTTGAGCACCAGATCGTAAGCTTTCGCCCTGACCGCAGGTTTGTCCGTTTCAAGGTATGGCAGGCATTCGTCCATCGGGGACGTAAACGGGTGATGCATGGCGTTGTAGCGCCCCGTTTCTTCATCATATTCAAAGAAAGGCATTTCCGTTATCCAAAGAAAGTTGAAACCTTCTTTAATTATGTCAAGCTTTTTCGCGGCTTCCGTCCGCAAAATTCCCATAATTGAAAGCACCAGGGATTTTTTAGCATCCGCTGTTATTACCACAACGTCACCCTGCTTCGCTTTGGCGGCGGCTATAACGGCGCTCATTTCGCCCTCCGTTAAGAATTTGCCGAAAGAGGAGCTTATCCCGTCCCCCGTCCATCTTATCCAAGCCAAACCCTTTGCCCCGACGCCTTTCGCGGTCTCGGTCAGTTTGTCTATTTCTTTGCGGGTATAAATCCCTGCCGCGTTTTCAAGGGTTATCCCCCTGACGCTGCCGCCGCTTTCAACCGCAGATGAGAAAACGGAAAACCCGCAGTTTCTGACCGCTTCGCTTAGGTCAAAAAGCTCCAGCCCGTAACGGGTGTCGGGCTTGTCGGAGCCGTAGCGCTCAATCGCTTCGGTATATGTCATCCTCGGCAGCGGCAAAACGATATCAATGTCTATGGCCTCTTTTAAAAGCTTTTTGATATACCCTTCGGCTATGCCTATAACGTCCTCCACGTCCACAAAAGACATTTCAAAGTCGATCTGCGTAAATTCAGGCTGGCGGTCCGCTCTCGAATCCTCGTCACGGAAACACCGCGCCAGTTGGATATACCTGTCGAACCCCGCGACCATTGAGAGCTGCTTATAAAGCTGGGGCGACTG
>WREG01000169.1 GCA_009779455.1 Oscillospiraceae bacterium | reverse complement strand
ACATCGACAAGGGCGTGCAGGCGATTTGCGGGCCGATAGGAACCATATGGGACATCATCAACGACCTGTTTCTGGCGGGGTGGGTCGAAAAGACCCGCACGCGCTACGGCAAGTTCAGGCCGTTTCTGGTATTCTATATGATTTACGGCCTGCCGGTGAACCTGTTCCTCTATTCGCTTCCCTATTTCTTTTGGGGCACGGGTTCGTCATACATACCCAAGGTCCTCGCATGGATGGGCGTCGGCATGTTCAACGAGCTGACGGGCACTTTGGCGGACATCTGCCGCACGGGGGTAATGGCAAACATCACGCCCAACCCCCAGGAACGGTTGTCGCTTATCACAAAGGTCAACCTCTACGGACAGGGGACGAAGCTTCCCCAGCAGGCGTTCGACATACTTCGGGATATCGTTTCCCGCTCCAAAACCAAAACAAACCTACAGAAAAACCTGCAAATGCGTACGATGTTCGCGGTGTTCGGCGTCAGCACGCTCACCATTGCCGGGCTGATGTCGCTGTACTTCGCTCTTATCAGCAATGAACGGGTGTTCGGCGTGGACGCCATCAAGGAAAAGCCGCCCACCATAATGGAATCCGCGCGGGCCATAATCCAAAACCGCCCCCTCTTCATGATTATGCTTTCGGAAATCCTGGCAGGCTTCAATATCAGGGGGCAATTCGGCCTATATACAAATTCCATTCTGAACTTCAGCAATTTCGGCCTGGTTTCGGGCATTCCCGGAGGGTTCGTCAGCTACCCCAGCTATTTCTACGTCGGCAAGCTGCGCGAGCGTTTTTCAACCAAGGTTATATGGATCGCCTCTGAAAACATCAGCAAGCCGATTATACTCGCGTCCTACTTTTTCGGCATGATCAAAACAAAAAAGGCGGTCAACGGGATAAACCGCATGTATATGCACCTCTGGCCGATGCTTGCCATTTACTGCCTTGAGGATTTGGTGTCCATGACGCTGTACGGCAGCAAGCGGGTCATCACGGCGGAGCTGCGAAACGAATGCATAGACTACGGCGAATGGAAGGCCGGCTACCGGTCCGAGGCAATGGTCGGCGTCATACGCCATCTGCCCAAAAAGGTCGCCAATATGTTCGGCAATTCTTTGACCAACACGATAGTCAAGCTGCTGGGCTTCCAGACAGGCGAGAATTATATTGACCAGACCGAGAAAACCGCCAACGGCATTTTCGCTATGGCGACACTCATCCCCACCCTAACGGGCATCATCGACCTTATCCCGAAATTCTTTTTCAACATCTCTCAAGAAGACCGCAAAAATATGTATATAGACTTGGCGGCGCGCAGGTCGGAGGCCGTGCAGGTCTTCAATGAAAACGCGGAATCCGGGCAAACAGGCATATAGCCTTTATCCGTTCCCGTTTGATGGTTTGATACCTATAAAATCCCGCAGTGGGCGCCATAACGGCGCCCACTGCGGGATTGATTTATATTAATAGACCCTCTGTTAAACTGCTTTTTTGCCGCCGGGCCCGTTTTGCATATGTTCTTCCGCCGCCAGTTTTGCCGCCAGGCCATCCCCCCCCAAGAGCCATATCCTGTCGTTTTTATGTACAACAAACTGCGCGTCGGGGAAAATAATCGGGTACCTGTCCCTTTTGACGCCGATGACATCACAGTTCCATTGTTTGCATAATACCGTCTTTTTGATGTTTTTCCCCGCAAAGCGCGGGTCCTTGTTCATTTGAACCCCATAACAGAACAAGCGGTCTTCTTCGCGTTCGTCATTTTGCTTTTTTATAAACCCGCTCAGCGTGACAATTTCGCTGTATTGGGACATAATGCCGTCGTTGTTCCTCGAGCCCTGCGTCACGGCATGGTGGAACGCGTCCATTTGCGTCTTTGTCCCGTGCAGGTAAACAATGTCCCCGGCGTTGATCTTTTGGTCGCCGTCGGGCATATTTATATGGTTTTCACCGGAAATAACCTTGATGACGCTTACGCCGAACAACTTTTTCCACCGCAAATCGCGCAGGGTTCGATCCGATTCGAGGTATTGACGGGTTGCACAATATGCCGAGACCCACAGCTCTTCCAGCAGCCAGCCGGGGTCATGCCCGTCGTCCCCGCCGGACTCTTCCTTTTCAAATGAAATCTTCTCATTAAGGTTAACCAGAAAACGCGCTTTAATTTGCAGGGATTTACCTAAAATCCAATCAGAGCGCGACAGCAAAACTATAAAAATGAAAGCGGGCACTATCAGCCAGCCGATAGGGATATGCATAAACTTATAGATTGTGAGGACGACAAATGCGACGGCAATGGCGACGCGGGTAATTATAAAAACAAATAAAGGGAAAAAGTTGGCTTTGGATTTTATAAACAGCGCTGAAAAGCTTTTGTCATTTTTACGCAGCAGCGCGACCAAAAACGGGGCCATTAATACGAGCATAATCCCTGTCGTCAGCAAGCGGCCCCTGATATCAGGCATAAGGCTTCCCAAAGCCGGGCTGATAAAATGCACGCCCAGCTGGTAAATGCCTATGGAAACAAAGGAAATAATGAGCAGGTTCAAAAAATAGCTTCTCAGGAATTTTTTCCAAAGATTGTCCTGCTCAATTTCGCTCTGGTTATCGGCCGTGCGGTTTTTTATCACCTCATACAGCTTATCGGGTATCACTTTTTTTACAACCGAATAGATAATATCCGCATACTTTATAAAAAACGGCGTTGTGAAGGTTGTTATTACCGAAACCGAAACAATGACCGGGTATATAAAGTCGCTGATCATATGCAGGCTTGTGCCCAAAGCTGTGATTATAAAGGCAAATTCCCCGATTTGAGTCAAGCTCGCGCCGCAAAATACGGCGGTTTTCAGCTTTTGCCCGGAAATCAAAACGCCCAGCGACGAAAATATGAGCTTCCCGACAATGGTTGTCAGAGTGATCGCCACAATGGGCCAGGCGTAGCGGAGCAGTATGGCGGGGTCTACCATCATGCCCACCGAAACAAAAAAGACAGCGCCGAAAAAATCTTTGATGGGCTTTTGCAAATGCTCGATTTTTTCCACGAATACCGTCCCGGCCAATATGGAGCCTGCCATAAACGAACCCAGCGCCGTAGAGAAGCCGGTTTGGGCCAATAAAAGCACCATGCCGAAGCAAATGCCTAAGGACACAACCAGCAGCGTTTCGTCGTTCATAAAATTTTTAGCTTTTTTCAGCACCGTAGGGATAATATAAACGCCCAAAATCAGCCATAGCACAAGATAGAACAAAAGCGTCAGCACGGTTACAAACATTTCCCTGCCGCCGGCGCCCTGGCTGAGGGCAAAGGTGGACATAAACACCATTATAAAAATGCCCGCGATATCCTCCACGATCAGCGACCCGAATACAATTTCCGTGAACTTGTTCCCTTTCAGGCCCAAATCGTCAAAAGCTTTTATAATGATGGTAGTGGAAGACATGGATAAAATACCGCCCAAAATGACGCTGTCCATGGTGCTCCACCCAAGCAGATGCCCAACCGTAAACCCGAACATGAACAGCCCGCCCACTTCGGTCATGGCCGTAATAATCGCGGTCCCCCCTACATTCGCGAGCTTGTGAAAGCTGAACTCCAGCCCAAGGGCGAACATCAGGCAGATAATGCCGATTTCCGACCAGACTTCTATATTTTCCATGTCGGCCACAGTCGGTATGAAAGTAATATAAGGGCCCGTGAGAAAACCCGCCACAATATACCCCAATACAAGAGGCTGGCGGATTTTTTTAAAGGCGACGGTAGTGATACCTGCGACGATTAAAATCAAGGCTAAATCGGATATTAAATCGGGTAAATGCAACCGGGTCACTTCCTTTAAAAATATATAAAAAAATAAACAATATTCATTATATACTAAAAGTTTTTGTTTTGTCAATAAAAAATGACCATGATTATCAAAGAATTCATAAAAACATATAAAAAGGACCGTGCTTTAATGCTTGCATATTTTGCTAAAGTATGGTAAAATGCGAATACATAGGAGTGATTCCATCTTGAAATTACAGGAAAAAACCCGGGCATATTATCTTATATCGGCATTATGCGCCCTTTTGTGCGCGTTTTTTTCCCCGTACCTTCTGCTTGCTGAAAATCATCGGGCAATATCGAACGGCTTTTTTTCCGTCATCATTTTTTTCGCGTTTTTCTTCTTGTTTTATAAAGGGCTGCATAAAAAAAACTCGCACGGGTTCTTTTATACATATCCCTTGGGCCTGTTGTTTTCCGTTTTTTCTGTTTTCGGCGTCCAATTGACTTTATATCACGAAATTGATTTTTCGGATGTCCGGGTCTATTTTTCCGTATTTGTTTTTTCTTTCGCGTTTTATTTCGCTTTATTGCTGCTGTGGGATTTTTTAGATGCGATAAGCGGCAAAACTTATCTTATGCCGTCAAAAAAATTTAAAACACCCGAAAAAATAACCGGGTTCAAATTCAACCCCATATTTATCTGGCTTGGTCTTCTATTATGCCGCATCCCCGTCTGGCTGGCGGTATTCCCCGGTTTTTTTTGCTACGACGCGAATATGCAGCTGACCCAGTTCCGGTCGGGAATCACGGCGCACCATCCGCCGCTTCACACTTTTCTTTTAGGTGGAACCGTTGAATTGGTTGCCAAGCTGACCGGGAGCTACAACGCGGGCATCGCGGTCTATGTTTTTTTGCAAATGGCTTTTATTTGCGTATGCTTTGCTTACGCTATAATAACGATGCGGAAATGGAAAATACCGAGCGTATTTTTATATATTTCTTTT
>WREG01000168.1 GCA_009779455.1 Oscillospiraceae bacterium | reverse complement strand
TTATATAAAAAGCGACGGGATATTGCTGAATGAAACCGGATGGATGAAACCCGGGGAATATTTTGGCAATGAATGTTACAAAATATACCTTGACAACGGCAATGTTTCGTTGATAAATAAAAACGGGGCGCTGCTCAATGAAACAGGCTGGAAGGATATTGTATGGGCAAATGACGGCAAATCTATTATTGCCAAGGTGCAGCTTGATAGCGGCAATTGGACATATTTAAATAAAGACGGAGCTTTATTTAACAAAACCGGATGGAAAGACATCGAATTTTTTCAGTTTAATGATGATGGAATATATAAAATCCGGCTTGACAGCGGAAAATGGACATTGATGGATAATAACGGAACCTTAATTGACAAAACCGGATGGAATGATATAGATTATTCATACCCCAACAAAAAAAATATCGTTTTGGTGCAGCCGGACAGCGGCAATTGGACAATTCTTAAAAATGACGGCACATTGCTTGACGAAAAAGGCTGGGACATTCCTGTAGAATGCATTGTTAACGGCATATACCTCAAATGCCTTGCCGATAAATATGAAATTAAAGAAAACAATTATAATGAATGGGCTTTTATAAACAGGGACAGCGAAACGGTCTATAAAGCCGGGTTTTGGGGGGAAAGTATTTTTTATAACGGGTATTTTAACGCGGGACGCCATAAGGACGGTGTCATAAGGTTTTGCGATATGAAAGGCAACAAATTAATAGACAGGGAATTCAAACATTTATACGCTGTCGATTTATACAAAATAGAGAGGGAAAAAACCAGCGAGGCGTTTTATTATATAGATGTAAATGATAATTTTGGAGTTATAAAATACACGCAAAAATCAGCGGATTTACCCGCTGCCGCCGACCCGACCGTTGCTGTTGCAGATAATCCCGACGCAGGCCATCCGGATATCCCGAAAACAGGGGTTTATTTTCCGGCGGCGTTATATATATTCATTGTAATATCAAGTATATTTACAATTAAAAAATTTTATTTTTCAAAAAAATCCCTTACCCCGTCCGCCACGGCCGCGCCCAGCGCGTCGCGGTAATAGGGCGTCAGGAGCACATTGCAGTTGGACGCGTTGGTGAGGTAGCCCAGTTCGACCAGCATCGCAGGGCAGTCCGTTATCCTTGCCACCTCGAAGGGGTAAAATTTAACCCCCTTGTCCGCGTTCTCGAATTCCTCCGTTCCGGCCTGGTATATGAGCGTCCTGTAGGCTTTGACCAGGTTGCTGTGGACATTTGAGGCCAGGCTCTTTGAATAGGCGTTGTAATAAAAGGAATGGGTGCCGTTCACCGAAGCGGAGGCTGAGCCGTCGCAGTGGATGCTTATAAACGCGTCGGGCTGCGCGTTCCGCGCCATCAGCGCCCGCTCGGCCAATGTCAAATCTTTGTCGTCAGTCCTTGTCATTATTACCTTCGCGCCGTTTTTTTCCAATATTTCCTTTGCCTTATAAGCCGCCGCCAAATTTACGGTTTTTTCGTACATATCCGGATAGACAGTATAGGTGCCGGGCTGCGTGCCGCCGTGGCCGGGGTCCAGCATGATTGTTTTTCCCTTTAAAGTGTTTGACGGCTTGTTTTTAAAGGACAGCTTTATCTCGCCGCTGTCGGTTATAGTAACCGAATAGCCGTAAAAACCGCCTTTTTCCTTTAATTTCAGCCGCAGTGTCGCCGTGTTTCCGCCTGATTTTACCCAAGCGGCTTCTGATATCACGCCGCTTTTTTTAACGTTAAAGCTTCCCGTTGCTGAAGATGTGTAATAAAATGTCACATCGACGGTGTCGGCCGTGAATTCGTTTATCGAAAACGGCCTGTTGTCATAGCCTACATAATATTCCTGCGGGGACATCGCGCAGTTGACCGGGACGGCCCAGTCCGTTTTAAAATACAGCTCGGTGGCCTTGCCTCCTATATCGGCTTCATGAGCCGTTATTTTATTTTCGGGCAATACCGCGCCGTCTTTGATGAGCTTCGCGTCCTTAGCGAAAATTTTCCTGCCTGAGCCTAAAATATAATACATCGTGTCGTCGTAAACCGCAATATTGTCGATATAGTCGAAAGTGCCTTTTACGAGCGGTATATAAAGGGGGCTTGATTTGTTGTCGGCCTCGCCCGCAGGCATGGTTTCCGCGTAGTCCGCCACAATTTCGCACATAAGCGCTTTTTCGCTCCCTGCCGTACCGTATGGGGTAAGGAGCGGCAGTTTTTTTTCGGCATACAGCGAAACCGCTTTGGGCTCCTCGGCGGCAAGGCTGTTTACAAGCGCTTCTATGGACGTTGACATTACGGTAACGTTTCCGCTTTGTTTTTGCGTCGCATTCCCGTTCAATTCGCCCAAAAAAATGACCGCTCCCATGCTTCTGTCGGCGGTCGTCGATTTCGGCAATGTGTATTGCCCCGTATATGTCACATATCCCCTGTCCCCCGCGCTTTGGCTGAATTCGTTCCGGGCGCTTTCCTTCAGCTCTATTTCCGCGCCGCCTATGCGCGCCGTCACCTTTGAATTCCTATACGCGAGGGCGGCAAGCTCCAAAACCGTATCCCCCGGCGCGGTCGTGGCGCCTTTTGGTTTGACGTCTTTTATTATATCCGCCTCATAATTTATCAAATAGGTCCGGCCCGCCCCGTTTTGCGTAAAAACAAACCTGTTTTCCCCCACATCCAGTTCCTTTTCAAGCGAAAACAAGCCGTCAACGCTTTTTTTCACTTCGTCCTCGTTGCAGTAAAGGGGCAGTGACGGGTCGGCCGCGCCCAAAAAGCTTATCCTGTTCTCCCCTGTCTTAATTTTATTTGAGGTAGGCGAGGTCATTGCAAGAGAGCTGTTCTGCAAGCCGGCGGTCATATTTTCCTTGATATATTCGCACAAAAGCATAGCCGCGTTGTTTTTATTGAGCCTGATATCCTCGTAGGAATAAAACACGCTCCCCCTGACATTCCCTGCTTCCCTGACCGCCTCCGCTTGATTCCGCAGCTCTTCGGGGTCGTTCCAGTCTTCATCGCTGCTTATAAGGTCGGCGCGGTGGCCGTAATAAATATATGTTTTTTTGCCTATAGCCATATTGTTCCAATAATTAAGCTCCGCCCTGAATATGTTATCGGAGGGCGCTATGGCGTATTCGGAGGCCACATAGATAAAATCCACTATATTGTTTTCGAACCACGCCACCGTGTTCGCGGAATTTTCTATGAAGCTCTTTTCATAGTTCGCGGAAACGGATACCCCCACAAAAAGGTCTTTTTTCTCCGTTTTAAGCGCCAGCCTTATCTCCGCTATCCTGTCTGACAGCATTAAGGATATCTCGCTCCCCGGTATTTCCGAATCAGAAAAATCTATTTCGTCAAGCCCCGTTATCATGATGGCGTTGGCATTCGTGCTTTTCGCGAATACGGCCAGCGCGTCCGTGACGAGTATAAGGTTTTTCAAGTCGGAAAAAATAAACTCCGCGTCAACGCATAAAACCGCGAACATGCTGTTCAGACGGGCAACATCGACGGCGTAGGCCGCAGGGTCAAAGCCCCCTCCTATCAAAAGCGGCTTGCCTTCATAACCGCTTGATATAAAAGCGGCGTTGAACGGTATGGTAGACATATAGAATATAGACGTATTTATAGACGCTTTCACCGTTTCGATATCCGCGTCCCCGTATTTATAGTCCCTGCCCGCCGTGAGAAACGCGCCGAGTATAATCTTGGGCATAGGCAGCGAGCTTTCAAGGTTCGGTTCCGTGGCGCCCCCCTGCGGGTTGGTAATGCCCGGCGGAGACGGTTCCGCGTCCTTGTTTCTTGCGTAAAAGAATATGGTCAGCGGGATAAGCGCCGCCAAAAATACGCTTAAAGCTATTATTATGCTTTTGTTTTCTCTTGACATTATATTCAAAATTCCTTTCCATTATTTTTTAATCTCATCCCGTAGGGGCGGGCTATGATATTTTTACGGGGCGTTGGGATGCCGCCCCCTGCATCATTGCTGCAACGCGAATTTAAAATTTTCAAACTCAAACCTGGCAATTTCCGATATATTTTTCGAGAAAAAGCTGTCATACGAAAAAACCGCGAAGCCGTTATAGTATTTCACCGTTCTTATGCTGTTTATCTGCCTTGCGATGATATCGGTATTTTCCACCCATTCGTTTTTCGCCGCCTGGTCGAGTTCCCCCTTTTCCTCTTTGCCGCTTTTATACGCCGCCAGCCCGTAATAAACTTTTAATTTGTTGTTTTTTATTATTTTATCCCACTGATATAAAGACCTTATAAACGTGAGCGGCGTATAATTGAACCCGAAATACAGCTGCGGGATTATGTAGTCGCAGTAGCCGTCCTTGTTTGCCCATTCCTCAACATCCGCGAAAAGCTCGTTCATATTGAGGGATATATTGCCTGCCGGGCTGATGCCGAACAGTATGTTTTCGTCCGCCGCTTTCACTATATCATAAAACGCGCGGATAAAATGGTTTATATTATACCTCCGCCAGTCGGCCAGCTTCATTTCCCCGCCGTTTTCGATATACTCGGAATACATTTCAAAATCAATCTCCGCGCTTTTTACGGGATAGAAATAATCGTCTATATGCACGCCGTCAACATCATAATTTTCGACCAGCTCCCGCACGCCCGCCAATATTATTGAATTGGCGTACGCGCTGCAAGGGTTGAAAAATATCCCCTCTTCCAGAACAAAAAGGTCATTGCTTTCAGGGCTGCTGCTATATATTTTTTTAGCGGGGCTGTCGTCCGCCAGGCTCTCGAAACCGCCTGAGTAAGACACCCTGTAGGGGTTTATCCACGCGTGGAATTTTAAATTGTAT
>WREG01000167.1 GCA_009779455.1 Oscillospiraceae bacterium | reverse complement strand
TCGTTGGCGTGGACGCCCGCGTCCGTCCTGGCACAGCCCGCAACCGAGTATTTTTCACCATAAACCGCCAAAATAGCGCCGCTGAGCCTGTCCTGCACCGTATCAGCGTTTGCCTGCGACTGCCAGCCGTGGTAGTTCGAGCCGTCGTATGTAATTTTCAGCATCAGATTTTTCATAAATTTTATATCAGCGCCACAAACACCCTGTTAACCCAAATCACCCCCGCGAGAAGCCCCGCTATGACGAAAACAGCGAAAAAATCCCTTATATGCATTTTCATAGCCGTCATCCTCGTCCTGCCCTCGCCGCCTTTGTAGCAGCGGCATTCCATGGCGTAGGCAAGCTCGAAGGCGCGCCTGAAGGAATTCACGAAAAGCGGGATGAATATGGGCAGAAGCGCTTTCGCCCGTTTTATAAGCCCTCCCGTTTCGAGGTCGGCCCCCCTCGCCTTCTGCGCGGACATTATCCTGTCCACCTCGTCAATAAGAATCGGTATAAACCGGAGCGCGATGGTCATCATCATTGCGAGGGTGCTTACGTTTATCCTTAATATTTTAAGCGGCGAAAAAAGCCGCTCTATCGCGTCCGTCAAAAGTGTTGGCGAAGTCGTATAGGTGAGCAGGGAGCTTGAAAGGATCAGCGTAATAATGCGGACCGCCATAAAAAGCGCGGTCAGCATCCCTATATCCGTCACTTTTATCTTCCACCAGTCAAACAGGACGGTTCCCTTGCTGTTATAAAAAATCTGCAAAGCGGAAGTGAGGATTATGATAAAAACTATCATTTTAAAGCTTTTTAAAATCGTTTTTATGGCTACTTTAGATAAAATTATCATAAAAAGCGCAAAACCGAATACAATCCCAAGGGAAACAAGGTTTTTGCATACAAATATTATTATTATAAACGCGAACATAAGGGAAAATTTTGCACGGGCGTCCATTTTATGAATGAAGGATTTTCCCGGGAAAAACTGGCCGATTGTGATGTCTTTTATCATATTGCTTCATCCTTTTTAATGCAGAAATAATAGATGCAATAACTCATTTGCCGCACCTTCTAATGTAAAAATATCCGTTCTAACGCCAACGCCACGCTCTTTCAGTTTCAGCATTATATTAGTTATCTCAGGCACGAAAAGCCCCATAGAAATCAGTTCCGAAACTCTTCCAAATACATGTTTTACGCTATCAAACATGGCTATTTTGCCGCCCTTCATCACCAATATCCTGTCGGAGACGGCGGCTATTTCGTCCATGCTGTGGGAAACCAGCAAAACCGTATTTCCCGTGGTTTTTTTGTAATTTACGATAAGCTCCATTATTTTGCTTCTGCCGGAAGGGTCAAGACCGGCGGTCGGCTCATCCAAAATAAGGATTTCCGGGCGCATAGCCATCACGCCCGCTATGGCCGCCCTTCTTTTTTCGCCGCCCGAAAGGTCGAAGGGGGATTTTTCAAGCATATCGGGCGGTATGCCCACGTATTCCGCCGCCTGCCTTACCCGAGCGTCAACCTCTTTGCCGTCAAGCTTCATATTCGCTGGGCCGTAGGCGATATCCTTGTAAACCGTGGCTTCAAAAAGCTGGTATTCAGGGTATTGGAAGCAAAGCCCGACTTTAAAACGCGCTTCAAGCCCCGCCTGCTTATTTTCGTTTATATCCTTGCCTTCAAGCAAAACCTGCCCCTTGTCCGGTTTCAGCAATGCGTTGAAATGCTGCATCAGCGTGCTTTTGCCGGAACCCGTGTGGCCGATTATCCCCACAAGCTCCCCTTTTTCAATGGAAACGCTGACATCGTCAAGGGCCGTCACGCAAAACGGGGTCCCCGCGCCGTATTGATATGTTAAATTTTTTGTTTCAAGCACGGGCATATGTTATAAACCTTTCCGCAAACTCATCCGCCGTTAATATGCCGTCCGGGAAATCCGGCAGGGTTTTTCGCAACTTGTGCGCCAGCTCCGCCGCCGGGGGTATTCCAAGCCCCACTTTTTTCAATAAATTTCGCTCCTTGAATACCTCTTTCGGCGTTCCGTCCAGCAGGATTTTCGCACTGTCCATTATTATCACCCTGTCGGCGGCCACGGCTTCGTTCATAAAATGGGTTATGAAAACTATCGTTATCCCAAGCTCTTTGTTGAGTTTGCCGATTGTTTTCAATACCTCCCGCCGCCCTATGGGGTCGAGCATGGCGGTGGGTTCGTCCAAAACTATGCAATCCGTCATCATGGCGAGAATCCCCGCGATGGCCACGCGCTGCTTCTGCCCGCCGGAAAGCTTGTGCGGCTCGTGCAGGCGGTATTCGTACATCCCCACCGTTTTCAAAGCCTCGTCAACCCTGCGCCTTATCTCCTTCGGCTCCACGCCCAAATTTTCAGGGCCGAATGCTACATCCTCTTCGACTATTGTGGCGACTATCTGGTTGTCGGGGTTCTGGAAAACCACGCCTATGTGCTGGCGTATGTCATATTCGTGAATGCTGTCGGAGGTGTCCATCCCCGCCGCGATGACCTTGCCCGATTCAGGCACTAATAAAGCGTTGCAAAGCTTGGCAAGGGTGGACTTGCCCGAGCCGTTATGCCCCAAAACCGCAACGAATTCGCCTTTTTTAATGTTAAGGTTGATATTGTCAAGAGCGAGGGGCAAAACAACGTTTTCCTCATCGCCCTCGTAGCGGAAACAGACATTATTAAATTGCAGGATGTATTCATTATCTCTCAATTCTCAGTTCTCAACTCTCAATTCAAAATAAGGGAGAATGTGGATGGCGGATGATTTTGACGCGCCGCTGGAAGATTTTAAGGAGTATATGTAACTACTCCTTAGACACTATCTCATTTTGCCTTTTAACCCTAATTTTCATAATATAATAAAACATATGCGGAGCAAGCGTCACTAAAGCGACCATCATAAATACAGGGGCGGCAATAAAATCTTCGTATGATAAAAATTCCACCGTTTTAGCAAACATATAAACCGAAACCGGAAATGTTAACACAGTTAAAATATAAAACAAAAGCCTATAATACACAGCAAGAATAATAAATACGCCTATTGCCAATAAAATAACCACATCCCTAAAAAGCTCAAAAGACGGGTCGGCCGCCTTCAAGTGCAACGGATAATAAAAATCGTTACCTATAAAGAAAAACCGAATAGCAGGAGATAATAAAACCATTTGCGCGCCTGTAATAATAAGAGCTATATACCTTGCCCTGCTTTCACTCATCCAAACCACCCGCTTTGCAATAGCCCGCCATTTCGATAACATCCTGCCCCAATGGTGAGATAAGGAAGTCCCGTAGCAGCCTTGCCGGGGAACCCTCCGGCTCGTCGCCGCGCATTACCGCGTAATAATTTGTGGAAAACGGATACTCCCCGCTGGCAAGCTTGTCGTTTGCCGGCTCTATGCCGTCGATTTTCAAGACCTTGATGTTGTCGTTTTTGTAGAGGTTGTTTATGTAGTAATAATAGGTGTAGCCAATGCTTGACGGGCCGTTTTTATATTCCGCAACCGCCTCGACGAGCCCGCCCATAAACTCAATGACCATTGTTTCAATTGGCGGAATCATTTCCTTCCCCTGCATGACCAATTGTTCCATTGCCGTCTGGCTTCCGGAATTTTCCTCCCGCTGATATGCTTTGATATCAAGGTCATCGCCGCCTACATCCTTCCAGTTAGCTATTTTACCCGAATATATATCTTGTATTTGCTCCACGCTCAGGGAATCTACGGGGTTATCCTTGTGGGTGATGAACACAAAGCCGTCTTTTGCTATCGGGTCCATGTCAAGTTCAACACCCGCTAATCCTGCGTAGCGTATTTCTTCATCAGAAGGAGGGGTAACAAAAATAAGCCTCGAAGAAGGTTCATCAAAGTAGTATTCATACTCATCGCTATATTCGTTTTCACTATCTTCGTATTCATGTTCGCGTTCATATTCATAGCCGTATCCTATCAAATTTATGTAAGCGCTATGCGTTGTCGAATGATAGAATGCCCCTTCCAGATAGTAATCATCACAATCGAAAAATTGACGGAATAATTCGGCTGTAATGGGTACTGTCGCCGTAGAGCCGTCAATTATCCGCATATCGTCCCAGTTTATACCCGGGTTTTCGACAATTCTCTTCCAGTTTTCCGGGCGTGTAAGCATAATGTTGATGCTTTCACTCCAATAAACGGAATCGCCGGTTTGATCCCTAAGCCCGATTTCCGGCGCGGTTATAATAAGATAGACGGTATGCCCGCCGAAAGCCAGCGCAATGGCGATAATTATGCAGCCGAAAATAATTGCGGTTTTTTTCATACAGGCAACTCCTTTTTTTTCAAAATCCGTCATACATATCCGTAAACCTCGCCGGGAAGGCTTTTAAAAAGCCTGAAATGTCTTTTTTATTGATTTCCGCTCCGTTAATATAGCCTATCATGTCCGCCGTAAGCCCTTCGCCGCCCAAAAGCAGCCTTGACGCGGCTGTCGGGGTGAGGCAGAGGTCGAACGCGCCGCTTTTGCGCTTTTTGATGGAAAAATCGCCTTTATTATATTCGACTTCAAAAATATGGTTATTTTGCTTAATTTGCGTATCGTTTATTTTAAGCGAAAAGCGTCCCTGTTCTTCAGGGTAGGCGTTGGCCTTCAGAATCTCCTCTACGTTGATTATGCGCATCGCGGCCCCCCTGCCCATTGTCACCTTGAACTTGCTGTATTCGTCAATTATGCTCAGCACCTGGCTCGACGGGGTAAGCTTGGAAAAGCTTATTTTTTCGATATTGCCGTCATACACCCTCAAAAAACCCAAGATGCCCAAAAGGGATTCCTTGTCCGTGAAAATTATCTCGTTCACGGT
>WREG01000166.1 GCA_009779455.1 Oscillospiraceae bacterium | reverse complement strand
CGGCGTATACCCTAAAGGAAATCTTAACGGTTAAATCGGACGACGTGGTAGGCTGCGTAAAGACCTATGAAGCTATAGTAAAAGGCTTCAACGTGCCGAAGCCCGGGGTTCCCGAATCGTTCAAGGTGCTTATAAAAGAATTGCAGTCGCTGGGGCTTGACGTTTCGGTGCTTGACGAAAACAAGCTTGAAATCGACCTCAAACAGGATTATGACGACGAGGAGACGGGCCTTGCGGCGGATGTACGGGCGGACGCCTTCTCATACAAAAACGACGCGGCCGCGGCTTCGGGCTTCGGTTTGGAAGGCGAAGGCGGCGGCGGGATTTCATTCGACGACGACGATGACGACGACGACGAATTCGACGATGATGAGAATACCGAAGGCGACGAAGACGGCGAAGAAGAAGATATAGATAAATACCTTTTCCCGAATAAGGAAGTTATCGACGATGACTACACGGAAGATGACGAGGAGGATAAGGAGGAAGATTTTTAAACTTTCAACTTTATTAACTTTGCGGCTGAATTTAGAAAGGATTTGTTTAAATGGTAAACGAAAACAATTATAACGAGTTAAATTTTGAATCAATAAAAATCGGCCTCGCGTCACCTGAAAAAATAAGGCAATGGTCATACGGAGAGGTAAAAAAGCCGGAGACCATAAACTACAGGACTTTAAAGCCCGAAAGGGACGGCCTTTTCTGCGAAAGGATATTCGGCCCACAAAAAGACTGGGAGTGCCATTGCGGCAAATATAAGCGCATACGCTTTAAAGGCAAGACCTGCGAGCGCTGCGGGGTCAAAATAACGAAATCAAAAGTCCGCCGCGAAAGGATGGGCCACATTGAGCTTGCGGCCCCGGTTTCACATATATGGTATTTTAAAGGGATACCCTCAAGGATGGGGCTTATCCTCGACGTTTCTCCGAGGGATCTTGAAAAAGTGCTGTATTTCGCGAAATATATTGTGACCGAGGTATATGAAGAAGGCATTGACGTTGAAAAATACCAGATTCTGAGCGACAAAGACTACGGCGAGCTTATTGAAAAATACGGCGCTGAAAGCTTCCGCGCCGGAATGGGCGCGGAGACAGTCCGTGAGCTGTTGGCCGAAATAGACGTGGATTTCCTTGCGGAGCAGCTCCGCGCCGGCCTTGACGAAGCGGGCGGGCAGGTAAAGACGCGGATTTTGAAGCGCCTTGAAGTAGTCGAGGCCTTCAGGCAGTCAGGCAACCGTCCGGAATGGATGATTTTGGATGTTGTGCCCGTGATCCCACCGGACCTGCGCCCTATGGTGCAACTTGAAGGCGGCAGGTTCGCCACCTCCGACCTGAATGACCTGTACAGGCGCGTTATAAACAGGAATAACCGCCTTAAAAAGCTTTTGGAGCTGGGCGCCCCCGAAATTATTGTCAGAAACGAAAAAAGGATGCTTCAGGAAGCCGTTGACGCTTTGATCGACAACGGGAGGCGCGGCAGGCCGGTCACAGGCCCCAATAACCGCCCCTTGAAATCCCTTTCGGATATGCTCAAAGGCAAGCAGGGCCGCTTCAGGCAGAACCTTTTGGGCAAGCGCGTTGACTATTCGGGCCGTTCCGTTATCGTTGCGGGTCCCGAACAGAAGATTTACCAGTGCGGCCTCCCGAAAGAGATGGCCCTTGAGCTTTTCAAGCCTTTTGTCATGAAGCGGCTGGTGGAGCTTGATATATCAAAAAACATAAAAAGCGCGAGAAAAATGGTCGAAAGGGCAAGTACGGAAGTTTGGGACGCCCTTGAAACGGTCATAAAAGACCATCCCGTCATGCTCAACCGCGCCCCGACCCTCCACCGTTTGGGCATACAGGCCTTTGAGCCGGTTTTGGTAGAGGGCCGCGCTATTAAACTCCATCCTTTGGTATGCACGGCTTTCAACGCCGACTTTGACGGCGACCAAATGGCCGTCCACGTGCCGCTTTCGGCCGAAGCGCAGGCCGAAGCGCGGTTCCTGATGCTTGCCGCCAACAACCTTTTGAAGCCGTCCGACGGAAAGCCCGTCACAGTGCCGTCCCTTGACATGGTTTTGGGTTCTTATTACCTTACGCTCCGGATCGAAGGGGCGAAAGGCGAAGGGAATATTTACAGGGACGTCAACGAAGCCGTAATGGCCTGCGACGAAGGCGACCTTGACATGCACGCCCTGATCAAAGTCAGGATCAAAAAAGAAATAGACGGCGAACCCGTTTATAAAATAATAACAACGACGCTCGGCAGAATTATTTTCAACGAGCCCATACCTCAGGACCTGGGGTTCAGCGACAGAAGCAAGCCCGACAGCATTTTCGACCTTGAGATAGATTTCCTGGTCGATAAAAAGATGATAAGCAAGATAATCGAAAGGACTATCAAGGTACACGGGACCTCGACGGCGGCGGAAGTGCTTGACAAGATAAAATCGCAGGGCTATAAATACTCGACTATCAGCGGAATTACCATAGCCGTTTCCGACGCGGTCATACCGAACACCAAAAAACAGTATATTGAAGAAGCCGAAAATTCCGTGGACTCTATCATGAAGAGCTACCGCAGGGGCGAATGCAGCGAAAAAGACCGCTCCAAGCATATAATAGAAACCTGGGAAGCCTGCACAAAAAAGGTTTCCGCGGAATTAAAATCCGGGCTTGATACCCAAAACCCGCTGTTTATGATGGTTGATTCGGGAGCGAGAAGCTCCGTGTCGCAGTTAAGCCAAATGGCTGGTATGCGCGGCCTTATCGCGAACACGGCCGGGCGGACCATCGAAATACCCATACGGTCAAATTACCGTGAAGGCTTAAACGTTTTGGAATATTTCATTTCTTCAAGGGGCGCGCGGAAAGGCCTGGCGGACACGGCTCTGCGTACCGCCGACTCGGGATACCTTACAAGGCGCCTGGTGGACGTTTCGCAGGATGTGATCGTCAGGGAAGAGGACTGCGGCTGCGAGAGCGGCTATACGATATCCAATATATTAGGCGAGGACGACGAAAATATCGAAATGCTCTCCGAGCGTTTGGTCGGCAGGATGCTTTTTGAGCCTGTTATAGACGAAAAAACAGGCGAAATCATAATGGACACCGACATAATGATAACGGAGGACGACGCGAAGAGGATAATCGACGCGGGCTTCAATGACGTCAAGATCCGCTCGCCGCTCACATGCAAAACGCAGCACGGCGTATGCATAAAGTGCTACGGCTCGAACCTTGCCACCGGCGACCCGGTGACGGTAGGGGAGGCCGTCGGCATTATCGCCGCTCAGTCGATAGGCGAACCCGGCACCCAGCTTACGATGAGGACCTTCCATACGGGCGGCGTGGTTTCCACTGACGACATTACACAGGGCCTCCCGAGGGTCGAAGAACTGTTTGAGGCGAGAAAACCGAAAACCCTCGCGATTATAAGCAGGATTGACGGTATTGTTTCTTTTGAGGAAATAAAGAAAAACCTTTCCACTATCAATAACGTAGTCGTAACCAATATGGAAGCGCAGGAAAAATATACGATCCCTTACGGCTTCCGCATCTGCGTGGCGGACGGCCAAAGCATAAAGAAAGGCGACACGGTGACGGAAGGCTCCGTCAACCCCCACGACGTGCTTGAGGTTTTGGGCGTCGAAGCGGTACAGAATTACCTTATAAAAGAAGTCCAAAGGGTCTACCGCCTGCAAGGCGTCGAAATCAACGACAAGCACATCGAGGTAATCGTCCGTCAGATGATGAAAAAGACAAGGATAACGGAATGCGGCACGACAAACCTGCTTCCGGGCGTAGTTCTTGAAATAAACGAACTTGAAGAAGTCAATGAAAGGGAGAAGAAAAAGGCGGAAGAAAAAGGCGAAATTTTCGCCCCAGCCGCCGGGGTTCCGGTACTTTTGGGCATAACCAAGGCGTCATTGGCCACGGACAGCTTCCTTTCGGCGGCCTCCTTCCAGGAGACAACAAGGGTTCTGACAGACGCCGCGATAAAAGGGAAGAGCGACCCGCTCATCGGCCTTAAAGAAAACGTCATCATCGGCAAGCTCCTGCCGTCGGGCACGGGCATGAAATGCTACAGCGACGTAGCCGTCCTGCCTGAAAATATAGGCGAATACAGCCTTGACGATTTTAATGAAATAGGGATGATATCTTTATAGGGGTTTAAGGGTTATGTACACATTAGGCATTGACATCGGCGGCACGAAATGCGCGGCGGTTTTGGGCAAAGATAAAATCCCGGAAGATTTAAACGGTTTTATAATTGATAAAATATCATTTCCTACAGACAGCGAACGCGGCTATATGGCCGTTATTGACGAGCTGTGCAAAACTGTTGGCGCTTTGCTTGAAAAAAACGGCATATCCTCAAAAGAGCTTTTAAGCATAGGCATTTCCTGCGGCGGGCCTCTTGACAGCAGAGCCGGCAGGATTCTGTCCCCCCCGAACCTGCCCGGCTGGGACGACGTCCCCGTAACAGGGATTCTGACCGAAAAATACGGCGTCCCGGCACACTTGCAAAACGACGCGAACGCCTGCGCCCTCGCCGAATGGCGGTTCGGGGCCGCGAAAGGCTGCAAAAACGCCGTATTTCTGACTTTCGGGACTGGGATGGGCGCGGGCCTTATCCTGGACGGCAGGCTTTATACCGGAGCCAACGACATGGCGGGCGAGGTCGGGCATATCCGGCTTGCGGACGACGGTCCGGAGGGGTACGGCAAATGCGGCTCCTTTGAAGGTTTTTGCAGTGGCGGCGGGATTTCACGGC
This sequence comes from Oscillospiraceae bacterium, assembly GCA_009779455.1. Taxonomy (GTDB): domain Bacteria; phylum Bacillota; class Clostridia; order Oscillospirales; family Acutalibacteraceae; genus WREG01. The sequence continues at coordinate 124 of WREG01000166.1, read as the reverse complement.
TTTTCAGCTTTATGGGCGGCTCCGGCGATTTTTCCGCAAAAGATATAGCAATAGCGGCAAAAAACGGCGACAATTTCGCCAAAAGCGTATACGGCAAATCGGCTCAAATGCTGGGGCAGGGTTT
>WREG01000165.1 GCA_009779455.1 Oscillospiraceae bacterium | reverse complement strand
GGGGTGCGACGACATAAGGTAAGGGACGAGATATTGCTCCTTGCCCGCTTTTTTAGAAAGCCTTTTATATTCCTCCGCAAAACGGACATAGGCTTCTATATGCGGTTTGCCCATCTTGTCGAGAACATAAGCGCTGCAATGCTCCGGCGCGATTTTCAGCTGGCCGCTGACGTGGTGTTCGCACAGCTCTTTGAAAAAAGTTTTTTCCCCCTCAAGCTTAAGGTAATCGTAGCGTATGCCGGAGCGTACAAACACTTTTTTCACCCCCGGCGATGCCCTCACGGCGCGGAGGATTTCAAGGTATTCCCCGTGATCTGCCTCAAGGCTGCCGCAGGGGGCGGGCGCGAGGCACTTTTTGCCTTTACAAAGCCCGTCGGTTTTTTGTTTTTCGCAGGAGCCGGCCCGGAAATTCGCGGTCGGGCCGCCTATATCGTGGATATAGCCCTTGAAATTTTCAAGCTTTGTCAGCAGTTTGGCCTCATCCAAAACGGATTCCCTGCTCCTTGATGCGACCGCCCTGCCCTGATGGAAGCTCAGGGCGCAGAAATTGCAGTCGCCGAAGCAGCCGCGGTTGTGGGTTATTGAAAATTCTACTTCTTCAATAGCCGGGATGCCGCCCATATCTTTATAAACGGGATGATATGCCCGCTCGAAGGGCAGGGCATAAACGGCATCAAGCTCCTCCTGTGAAAGAGGGGCGGCGGGCGGGTTTTGAACCAAAAGGCATCCGCCGTGGCGCTGTTTCAGCAGTTTTCCCCTTATATGGTCCTGCTCGTCATGCTGGACACGGGCGGCGACGGCGTATTCTTTCTTCGACGCCGTTATATTTTCAAATGACGGGCATTCTTTGCCGTATAAGGGCGCGTTTTTCGGCAGCGTTATATAACAAGTGCCGCGAATGTCATTTATATCGCTTATTTTTTCGCCTTTTCGCAGTCTTTTTGCGATTTCCGTTATTTGCCGTTCCCCCATGCCATAAACGAGGATATCCGCACATGAGCTTACCAAAATCGAGGGCAAAACCTTATCATCCCAGTAGTCATAATGGGCGAAACGACGGAGGGACGCCTCCAGGCCGCCTATAATAATGGGGATACCGTGATATGCCTCGCGGATTTTCGCGCAATAGGCGTTCAGCGCCCTGTCGGGCCGTTCCCCGGATTTGCCGCCGGGCGAATAAGCGTCGCCGCCCCTTTTTCTTTTAGCGGCGGTGTAATGGGCGACCATGCTGTCAACATTGCCGGAGGAAACGAGGAAGCCCAGATTGGGCCTGCCGAACCTTTCAAAATCGTATTCACCGCGCCAGTCAGGCTGGGCGATAACGGCAACGGTAAACCCTTCTTTTTCAAGGAGCCTCGTTATTATGGCCGCGCCGAAGCTCGGGTGGTCAACATAAGCGTCGCCGGACACGAAAACGAAATCGACGGTTTTAAACCCCCTGCTTCGCATTTCTTCACGGGTTATAGGCAAAAATATAATACCCCCCCCCCACTCATTATTTATTATACAACAAAACACACCCGATATCAATATACCGGGCGTGTTTTATTCTGAATTTTTTTACGCTTCTTTTTTTGACGCGAAGCATTCGCTGCAAAGAACCTCGCGGTCTTCGCGCGGCTTGAAGGGAACCTTCGCCTCGCCGCCGCACTGTGAGCAAACCGTCACGAACATCTCGCGCTCGCCCCTGAGGGACGACTTGCGGTTGTCGCGGCACACCTTGCAGCGCTGAGGCTCGTTCACGAACCCTTTTTCCGCATAAAATTCCTGTTCTCCGGACGTGAAAATAAATTCGCCGCCGCAATCCTTACAGATGAGTGTTTTGTCTTCGTACATTTTTGACTCCTCGCTTGATAAAATAGTATTTGCCTCCGGGCGGAATTGCACCGCCATCTTTGCGAGATGCTGAATAGTCACCGCAGGATCACAGGAATAATCAACAACTTAGAACAACGCTTTGCTAGATTAAGCTACTCGGGCACATTTTAAATTAATAATGTATAATTTGTTGACAAAAAGGTTAATTTTAATTTCTATATAAAATTAGTGTGAAAATGAAAGAGTTTTTTTTAATTTTCGACAGTAATTATGAATTATGCATTGTGAATTATGCATTTTAATTTTCGCCGGACTCTTTGGAGGGCATTGTCTACGGATTTTTCGGTCGCGCCGTTTCCGAGCTTTGCCGCTATTTCGCGGTAGCAGTACCCTGAGAGATACAGCTTTGCAGCTTCATATTCAAAGGCCGACAGATTATTGTATAAAATGTTTTTTAACGCCTGCAGCTCGTCCTCCGCTATGAACTTTTCCTCAAGTCCCTGCGTATCCGATGCAAGGCTTTCATCCAAGGCTATATAATCGTTAAGAGGAACCTGCTTTTTGCCCGCGGCGTTTTTTATAAGCGTGGCTATCCTGTTAGAAATGCAGACGCCCGCATACGTGCGGAAAGAGGCTTCGGACGCGGCCGGGTCGTAACTATAAGCGGCAGAGAGGATGGCCAGCATGCTTTCCTGAAGCAAATCATCGAATTCCAAAGCGTAATTCTTTATGATTTTTACACCCAATGTTTTTGCCCTTATGGCGGGCATCAGCCTCGCGATCAATTCGGCAAGCGCTTTTTCATCCTTTTCGCGGACAAGCAGGGCGAGCCTCCCGTCCGGGAGTTCATTATAATTTTTCATATATATACATTGTTATTCTACATTATTTATAACGATTTGTCAATAATTTTTTTACAAAAATTTAATAATTCAAGTTATGTATAAAATTTTACAAATAATATTGCTATTTTTTACATTTTTGTGCTAAAATATGCTTAAATGACGGGAAGGCGGTTATTTTAATGATTAGCTATACGAAAATAAACCCGGTTAAAAAAGACATGGCGCCTAAATACCCGGACCAATATTCTGTCGAGCTTGACCGTTTTTTGCTTGCGAACCGGCCCCTGCGCTGGAACGCCGCGCCCGTCGCGGGAACGGTTTTGTCGGCTGTCGTCATGCTGGGGCTGGCGGGCTGTTCAAGATTCGGCGCGACGATGGGAGTGCCCACAAATGTTGCCTGGCCGTCTTTTTTTGAGCAAAACGATAATTATGATTCCGACACGGCCACGTTAGGGGTGCCGCCCGCGCCGACAACCCTCCCCGCCGTGCCTTTGTTTGAGCATGGCGAAGGCACCGGAGTTATCGGCTGCATTGTCGTCAACGCCCCTATATTTTTATCGGAGAGCGACGCTTTCGCTATAATAAAAGACGAATTTTCTAAATTAGACTTAAATGCATACGAAAGCAACGTCGCCGCGCACGGTATTGAAATCCCGGATATCTCATATGACCCGAAATTGCATGATGATGATATAAAAACAAAACCCGGGGATCATTATTTCGACTTTGCCGTCGAGGATAAAAATATCGTCATGGAATATGTTTCAAAAGATGATCTTGATATGTGGACTTCACAGGAAAACGGCTGGTCATCAGTAACGACGTTTAATTTTAAAAAAAACGCAAAGGTTTTGAACGACAGCCTTAATGAAAATTATATCTATAACGCTCACGGCGTATTTTACGACCCTGCGGAAACGTTTGATATAAATGATACTATAAACGCCCGCGAACGTTCATATGAAGCGCTGCGCGAACAGGTAAAGGATTTTATCGCCTGGCTGTCAGCGCAAGGAATAATTTGAATAAAAAATCATTCATTTTTAATTCTTAATTTTTAATTTATCATTATGCATTATACGCTGCATTTAACCGCAAAATGCAATATGCGCTGCAAATACTGCTACGTTTCCCCGTCCGCCGAAACGATGGCTTCTGAAACCGTGCGCGCTGCCGTTGACCTAGCGCTAAAAACTGCCGGGCGCAGATTGGGGCTTATATTTTTCGGCGGCGAGCCGTTGCTCTGCCGGGATTTGATTGAAGAAACAATAAGCTATGCGGACGAAAAAGCGAAAGCGGCGGGACGGGGTAAAATTTTCTATAAAATCACAACAAACGGCCTTTTATTGGACGAAGCCTTCTTAAATTACGCGAAAAAACACGAAATATTTATAGCCCTTTCCATCGACGGAGCTGAAAAAGCGCATGATTCCCACAGGTTAAAGGCTGACGGCGGCCCTACACACAAAGAAGTTGCCGCTGCCGCGGGGCGCCTTTTATCGGCGCTGCCCTACTCACCCGCCCTGATGACCGTCAACCCGGACACCGTTCAATTTTACAATGAATCGGTGGGATACCTTTATTCGCTTGGGTTCAGGTATATAATCTGCTCCCTGAATTACGCCGCCGGCTGGGACAAAAAGGCGCTGGCCGAATTAAAGCGCCAATATAATAAAATGGCGGGGTTTTATTACGGCCATACCGTCGCCGAGGATAAATTCTATTTAAGCCCCTTCGATGTCAAAATAAGCAGCCATATCCACAGCAGAACCTATTGCCATGAACGCTGCGAGCTTGGGCAGCGCCAGCTTTCGGTAGCCCCCGGCGGCGGGATTTACCCCTGCGTGCAGTTTGTCGGCGACGGGCGGTATAAAATCGGCGACGTTTGGGACGGCATAGACGAAAACGCCCGCCGCGCCCTGTTTTTGAGGAACGAGGAAGAAAAACCCGGCTGCGGCGCCTGCGCCATCCAAAAACGCTGCAACCACTACTGCGCCTGCCTCAACAAACAGGCCACAGGCAGCATAGACGCGGTTTCGGAGGCCCTCTGCGCCCATGAGCGCATAATACTGCCGATCGCGGACAAAGTCGCGGAGCGTTTATACAGCAAACGCAGCCCGATGTTCATACAAAAGCATTACAACGATTTTTACCCGCTGGTGTCTCTCGCGGAGGATAGGGGTTAGGGGTTAGGGTCATTGTATCCTGATACCTAAGCCCTATTAGGGTGCATCCTGTTTATATG
>WREG01000164.1 GCA_009779455.1 Oscillospiraceae bacterium | reverse complement strand
CTGCTGGACGCTTTCGTTTTCCCCAAAAGGATATGGCGGTTCGGGACGATAAGCGGCATTTTATAGCCGTCGCCCAAGGCCATGAATATGCCCGGTTCGGCGATCCCGTAAAAATAGATGTTGTCTTCCCCGATAAACTGGTAAACCTTCGCATCGCCCGATTTCCACCAGTCCTCCCATTTTGAGCCGCTTATGCCGTCGCCCAAAACCGTTTTCGTGAACGATATCGGCGCCCACAGGGATTCCGGCCAGACCCAGAAAGTAAGGCCCGCTGTCCCGTCTTTTTCAGGGACGGGGACGCCCCATTTTACGTTGCCCGACAGCCTGAAAGGCACAAGCGTTTTGCCCGTGCGGTATCTGACCCCGTTCCCGGCCAAAACGGAAACCGCTTTTTCCCTGGCGTCCAGATTTTCAAATTCCAGAGCGCATGAAGCTTTTTGCTCGTCCTCAATCACGGTGCAGGGCGGCATTTCTTTTATATTTTTAATGTCATCGATCAGTTCCTTTTTAATATAAACCGACGGCTTTTTCAAAAATTCCCTTATTACCGTAAGCAGCGTTTTGCGGCAGGCAGGGTCGGTTTCCCATTCGGCCAACACAGCATTTAGTTTTTCCCCGTATGCGGGGAGGTCAAAAAACCAGTTGTCAGCCGGAACCCTGTCCGGCGTTTTGCCCGAAAGGACGCTGACCGGGGCTATAAGCTCATCCGGCTTGTACTGATGCCCCAAAGAGCATTCGTCGGCATAGGCGTTTTCGGACTTGCAGCCCTGTATGGGGCAGCGGCCCCGCACCTGGCGGCCGTTCAGGTACGCGCCTTTTTCCGCGTCAAAAAACTGCATAGTCCGCTCCAGCTTCAAAAAGCCGTTTTTATAAAGCTTTTCAAATATTTCCTCCGACAGGGCTTTGTGTATTCCCCCCGCTTCGCCCAAGGCCGAGCCCGCATAGATATCAAGGGAAATTTGATATTTGTCCAGTATCTCCTTCTGCGTTTTGTGATTTTTCGCGACAAAGTCTGTAAGGCTGCCGATAAACCCGTCAGCCGCCGCTTTTTTGTAGCCAAGCTCAACCCCGGCCCCGTAGCAGTCGATACCCGACACAAACAGGACGTTTTCCGCGCCGATGCGGTCGCGCATGAACCGAGCGAATATATCCGCGTGGATGAAATACCCGCCGACGTGGTGAAAATATATCTCCTTTTCGCCGTAGGGCATCCCGCCGGTTATGACCGCCCTTTTCGGGAAAAACGGCCTTACAGGTGTTTTTTCATTCATAGCTTTATTATTTATGTCCTTTCAAGCAAATGTTTTTTTGTTTGTTCTATAAAAAAGTTTCAAGCCTCTTTAAAAGCCGGTCTTTCCCAAGCAGCTTCATTATCTCATAAAGGTCGGGGGTGTTCAGCCTGCCCGTTGCCGCCGCACGTATGACGGAGGAAACGTCCCCTACATGCCCCTTGTAGCTTTCGGGGTTCTTTTTATATTCTTTTACGTCCGGCGAAAACCCAAGCGGCCCGCATATGCTTTTGATTTTATTGAACCAGCCTTCTTTGCCGTCGCTTTCATCGTAAACTTCCATATAGTTTTTTATTATAGCGTCCGCGTCGGCTTTTGATATATTTTCGGGCAAATCACGGCAAGGCGCAAAAAGGCTTTCGTAAAAATAGCTCAGGTAATCCTTGACCTGCCCCCAGCGTTCGATATCCTTGCGGGGTTTCGGCACGTCCCTGTCTATGGCAAGTATTGCTTTCGCGTAATCCGGGTCATTTGAAAACAGCGCAAATAATTCTTCGTCGTATTCCTTTGCCCAATTAAGCGCATTTTGGTAAACTTCATCGGCGGGCATAAGGCTTATCACGGTTTTGCTTATGTCGTTCAGCTTCGCTAAGTCAAAAAGGGCTCCCGACGGGCTCATTTTTTTCAATGCGAACGGGAATCTGTCAATGATTTCATTGCGGTTCGCCCTTCTCCAGTCCTCAAAATTCGAATTCATAATGGTTAAAAGGTATTCTATAAGGCTTTCTTTCGGGTATCCCTGCTCGAAATAAAAGCTTACGGCCGCTTCCGGGTCTTTGCGCTTGCTCAGTTTCCGCTTGCTCGCTCCGTCCATTTTCATTAAATTTGAATATTGGGCGTATTTCGGAGGTTTGAACCCTAACATCCTGAAAAGCTGTATATGAATAGGCAGTGAAGACACCCAGTCGTCCCCGCGTATGACGTGGGTGGTGCGCATAAGGTGGTCGTCTACGGCGTGGGCGAAGTGGTAGGTGGGTATTCCGTCCGTTTTCAAAAGCACGATGTCCTGCGTGTTCTCCGGCATTTCAAGCTTGCCCTTGATGAGGTCTTCCACGACAATTTTTTTATTTTCGTCGCCGTCGGAGCGCAGCCTCAGCACATAAGGCCTGCCGTTTTTGATGTTATTTTCAATTGCCGCAAAATTCATCTCGCGGCAATTTGCCCACTTGCCGTAATAACCCGGGTTTTCGCCGTCTTTCTCCTGATTTTCGCGCAAAGCGCCCAGTTCCTCCTCCGTACAGAAGCAAGGATAGGCAAACCCCTTTTTGACAAGCTCATTTGCGAAGCAGCGGTATATCTCACACCTCCCGCGCTGTTTATAGGGGCCGTAGGCGCCTGTTTCGCCGCCGTCAAAAGCCGGTCCTTCCGAGGGAAAAATATCTAGGGACGCAAGCCCCGACAATATTTTTTCTATGCCGCCCTCGACCTCGCGCTTCTGGTCTGTGTCCTCTATCCTTAAATAGAAAACGCCTTCGGGCTTCGCGACAAGGAAATCCACGAATGAGGAGTAAATGTTCCCGATATGCATAAACCCCGTGGGGCTGGGCGCGAAACGCGTGACCTTAGCCCCCTCGGGCAGGTTCCGCGGGGGGTATTTTTCCTCGTAGTATTCCGGCGATTCTTTAATACCGGGGAATAAAAGATTTGAAAGTTTTAAAAAATCCATAATTTTAGAAACCGTTTCTTACTATTAATATTTTTTTATTATATCATATCCAATACATTATATCAAGAGAAAAGGCGGATGATGTTTTTTTATGTGCAAGATTCATTTATATTAAACAAAATTTTAATGTGATTTTACATTTTACATTTTACATTCTACATTTTAATTTTTTATGACAGGCTAAATTTTGCTTGTCAAAAGCAGTTTTTTTTGGTACAATAATGTCCATGAACAGTAAAGGCAAGAATATAGGAAGATTGATACGATTTTCGGGGTTTGCCCTTATCGCGGGGGCTTTCGGCCTGTTTTTATGGGGATATCTGGCGCGGGCCCGCTTTCTTGAAGGGCCGTATCTGCTTATCGTTGAATTCCTTGAGGATTTTCAGGCGAGCGTTATTTCCATCGAAAATAAATGGATAATCATCATTGTGCTTGAAATGCTTTTTATTATAAAAGGCTTTATCCCCGGCATACCGCTGCCCGTCCTAATGCTGATACCCGGCGCGGTCTTCAGTATGCCGATAGCCCTTCTTCTTAATATCGGGGGGCTTGTGCTGCTTGTGTCGGTCAGATATTCTTACGGCTACCACCACAAAAAAAATGTTTCCGGGCTTTTGATGCGCTACGAGGTTATCGAAAAGGAAATATCAAAAGGGAAGGACAGCAACCCGCTTATACTGTTTTTGCTGCGCTTCGTACCCATATTCCCCGTAAACCAGGTCAGCAGCGTTTACGGCTCAATGCGGTTCAACTATATAAATTTCGTCCTTTTGTCGATGCTGGGCTTTACGCAGAAGCTAATAGCCTACAGCATCATGGGCCGGCATATATATAACCCGTTCACATTCGCGTTCTCCGCGCCGCTTTTCACTATTATGATAATCTCGGGGCTTGCGATGCTGGGGATTCACGCTTTGCTGAAAATTACTAAGTGGTCGTTTGTGGGCAGCTAGAAAATATAAAAACAGGAGATAAAAATTTATGACACCAATTGAAAAAATCAATAACGGCCAATACGATTCCGCTCTGTCTGATATATACGGCAGCGGGGACGTTCTTTCCGCCCAAAAAGAAAGATACCTTAAGCTGTCTGAATATTTCGGCGAGATTTTCGGGGCTGACAGGGAACTCCGCTTTTTTTCCGCCCCCGGCAGGACGGAGGTCGGGGGCAACCACACCGACCACAACCGCGGAAGGGTGCTGGCGGCGGCGGTGAACCTTGACGCCATTGCGGCGGCGGCGAAAAATGATGAAAATATCGTCAGGGTAAAATCCTATGAATACGCGAAAACGGACGTTATAGACATTCGCGAGCTTGACGTTAAAGAAAGCGAGCGGGAAAAGTCGGCGGCCCTCATAAGGGGGCTGTGCGCCGCGTTCGCGTCGGCGGGATACAAAACCGGCGGCTTTGACGCGGTGACGATATCGTCCGTGCTCAAAGGCTCCGGGCTGTCGTCGTCGGCGGCTTTCGAGGTGCTTTGCGCCACGGTTATCAACGGTTTATATAACGGCGGCAAAGTCCCCGCCGTGGAAATCGCAAAAATGGCACAGTATGCCGAAAACAAATATTACGGCAAGCCATGCGGGCTTATGGACCAGACCGCAAGCGCCGTGGGCGCCCTTGTGGCTATTGATTTTAAAAATCCGGCCGACCCCGTGATAGAACGCGTCGATTATGAATTTAGAAACAGCGGCCACGCCCTTTGCATAGTCGATACGGGCGGCAGCCACGCGGATTTGACGGAGGATTACACCTCTATCCGCGCCGAGATGGAGTCCGTCGCAGCGTTTTTGGGCGGTAATGCTTTAAGAGATGCAGACGAAGCGGAATTTTATAAAAAAATACCCGTAATACGCGAAAAAACGGGCGACAGGGCGGTACTCAGGGCTTATCATTTTTATACCGAGAACGAGCGCGCCTTAAAAGAGGCCGAAGCCCTTAAAAACGGCGATTT
>WREG01000163.1 GCA_009779455.1 Oscillospiraceae bacterium | reverse complement strand
CCGGCGGGGTAAAAATAAAGTCGGCGGGTATGCTTTTGGCAAAAAAATCTTATATGGACGGCAATAAAATTACGGCTCTGAAGCTCTCGGACGCGAACGGCAAAAACGTGCATAAAGTCGAGTCAACAAGCCTTTACAACGACAGCGCGAAGGCCGACGGAAGCGGGTTCTACTATTTCGCCACAAATATTAACGGGATAAGCAGGAAAAACTGGGATAAAAACTTCTACGCCATAAGCTATATAACCTATGACGACGGCGGGGAGCTTAAAACCGTTTACGGCGCGGGATATACAGTCGCAGTGAATGTTTTGGCGGAAGGCTTATAAGAATTAAGAATTGAAAATTAATAAAAACGGTCGGTTATGTCCTTATAACAGGGATAACCGGCCGTTTTGCCGAATGAATATAAACTGAAAAAATGAAAATTGAAAAATATGCTTGACAAACACAAAAAAATGATTTATACTAAATATATAGAACAAATGTTTTGCGTTTTTTGTGGCCCTGTTTTTTTTATCACTGTGCTTTTTAAAACACTGTGCCGTTTAACGGCGTTTTTTTATCGGGCTTGTTAATAGTATATCTATTAGAAAGGATGTTGACATATTGAACAGTGTGCCGTTGGATTTATGCGGGCTTTTCCCCGACCCCGTTCAGGCAGAATTGCTCGACCGGGCCGAAAGCGAAGGCTGCGGCGAATTTTATAGGTTTTCCGTCGCGGATCTGCTTAATTTCGCCATCAAAAATGAACTGACAAAGGAGGAACAGGAGGCGGTATATAATTACAGGTTTAAAAATTTAAGCGGGACTGAGGCTTCGAAAAAAATGGGCATACATACCAGAGCGTTTTACAGGCTGCTCGGCAAGGCTGAAAAAAAGCTTTATTCGTCGCTAAAATACGCGGTGGTGATGAGAACCGGAAGAACCGAAATAATCAACAGGAAAGGAATATGGCAAGAAAAATGATAAACACACTGGAACCGCTGGCGCTTGAATATTTTTCCTGCGCCGGGAAGCAAGATGAAATCATACAAAAATTTACACTGAAAAAGAAAAAGGCCCAGGCCGCCAAAAATTATTCGCAGATCACGGAGCTTTCGTCTCAAATCGCACGGCTTTACGAAATTAAAAACGAATTGCTGGATACCGCAGGGAAACTGCAAAATTATTACAATTGAAAGGAATCCATAAACAATGAACACAAGAACCATACCCATAACCCTAACAGACGGCCGGGAGCCGCTTATTGTTGACTTCGCGGGCTATACAGGGGAACACAGGGCAAGCCTGCTGGAGATCAAAATACCGGACGGGCTGAAAGACGCCGGCGCGAAATATTATATTGAATACTCGCGGCTCTCAGGGGAGGCTCAGAGGAGCGATTATCTTGAGCTGTCGCCGGACGGCGGCAAAATCCTTTATTACATCCCTTCCGCAATCACTAACCAGCTTGTTTCGGAGTGCTTCGTCAACGCCGTTTTAACCGAAAACGGCGAAGTGGCGCGGAAAATCAAATCAAAAAAGGTTATTTTAAACTTTTACCCCAGCCCGAACCCTGACGAGCTTATTGACGAACGCTGCGGCGATAAGCTTTATGAATTGCTGGAAGCGGTAAAAAGCGGTTCTGTTGAAGGGCTGCTTTCCGGCGACTTTAAACTCGAAGAGCTTATTAAGCGGCTTTCGGCGGCGGGCTACGGCCCCGTCAATGAATATTTGCAAGAAATAAAGGACTGCATCCTGCCACTTTACCTGAAAGGCTATGAATACGGCAAGGCAATTGAGGTCGGGGACGCTTCGGAAGCAAATTTGATGAGCCTTGCGGTAATCGGGGAAACAAAAACCGCGGGCGAACCCTCTCCCTTGTCCCCCGTCGCAATAACGGGTGCGGGGCCTGGGCTGACGGTAAATATTTACGGCAAAAAAACCGTTTTTGACGGCTCGGACGATGAAATCTGGATGGAGCGCTTTCCCGTATCGGATAATAACGTACATGTTTACTACATATCACTTGACGACAGCGTGACCGGCGTCAGAACTTCTGACGCGGAGGGCTTTACCTCGGTAAACGCCATACAAACCTTTGCCGTACCCCTGTTCAGGTACAGCGACCACCCTACTGAAAAATATAAATATTTTTCTTCGGCGGCGGAAACGGCAGAAGCCTGGAAAAATTGGCTGAAGCTCAACCCCGTGACCGTTACCTATACGTCGTCAATATCTCAGACGCTTATATCGCCGCTGTATTCCGCGGGCGGGGACGCCGACAATTTTGATTTCGCGTCCGGGAAGCTTTCCAAAAAAATATGCCGCTGCGCCCTTACGGGCGACGATGAAGAAATGTGGGTTGAAGAAACGGCCGGGGAAAACGCCGGGTCAAAGCTCTATCATATGCAAAATATCCTGGCAAAAGACGGGCAGGCCGTTATTTGCACCCACTTCCCTTCCGGCGATATCACATCGCCCCAGTCGGGCGACAACGGAATATGCTGCAAAGATGGCGGGCTTTACGTGCGGATGAGGGCGGATACGGGGGTAAACGGGCTTGCAGCCTTTAAAAATTGGTTAAGCGAACAATACGAAAACGGGTTGCAGGTAGATATACTCTATAAGCTTGACGCAGTTTCGTGCGTTATTTACGGAGAGCTTGAAGAGATGATGCAGGCTTTTTTAAATGCGCCGCTGCAAGCCCGCCCGGTTTCGGGCTGCCTTCCCGTGATGAGGCTTTCGTCCCCGGATGAATGCTCCCATCTTATAAGCCTGACCTACGCAAAAGACGCAAACGAAAATTACACCCCTATAATATCGTGGAAGCAGGCCGTGGAGGGCTTGGGAAAAGGGCTGTATGCGGCGCAGCTTTCGGGGGACAACGCGCTGAACGGCTTAAAAGACGGCAGATACAGATATTCGATAGAACCCGGGTCGGCGGATGCGAATATAGTCGGATGGGCGGGCGACACGGTGGTAAACTCGTTTTATCAGGCTGAAAACCGTTTCCGCTGGCAGTTTTTCTTCGATACCTCGGGCAGAGCCGGGTTCCGCGCCAAATACGGCCAATTCACGGACGGCGACAAGGCGACGGAAATAACCGGGCTGTTTTTAAGCTTCACCCTTACGAACGGCACGGTATCGGACTGCTGCGACCTCTCTTTGCGGAGCGGCGTCCATTACGCCCACAATGGCGCGGGCCAAACGGGGGCGGCAAACAGGCCCACGGGGGACGCGGGTTTTATGATAAGGCTCGGCAGGGGTTTTATGCCCAATATTTCATCCGCTTTTAACCTTTTCCTCTGTCAGGCGAGCAACGAAATTTATATTAAATCCTACAATACGCAGACGGGATGGGGCGAATGGAAAAAAATGCTTTCGCCTTCCGATTTCCAATATGAATTTGATACGGCGGCAAAATCCGGTTATCAAAAATTGCAGGGCGGAATAATATTACAATGGGGGAAGTCCGTCCCCTCCGGCGGCTTCGTCAGCGCGGTTTTCCCCGAGCCATTCCCTTCCGGGTGCCAATCGGTCACGGTGACGGGACGGGCAGACGGGACCGCGGCCGTACCCGCAAGCTGCGGCAATGTCACAAACACAGGCTTTACAATAGCCTCGGCGGCTTCTGAGGTTTTTTGGCAGGCCATTGGAATGTAAAAAAAGGGAGGTGACATAAGATATGGATTTAAATGATTTTTTGATCGCGAAGGCTATTGTTATGGTTCCCGTGCTTAATATCATCGGGCTGTTGCTGAAAAACATAAAACAGATAACCAATGAACTGATACCGTTCGTGCTTTTGGGCTTTGGCGTCGGGGGCTGCCTGCTTTTGTGCGGCGTCAGCGTCGAGTCGGCCATACAGGGCGTGCTGGTAACGGGAGCTGCCGTGTTCGGGCACCAGATTACGAAGCAGATCAGCAGTTTGACGAATAATAGCGATAAATGACTCAATTTAAAGGGGCGGACGCATAATTGTAATTTTGCGTCCGCCCCTTTTTTCTTTTTTGCGCCGCCATTGATCCAGCCTTTTTAAAACGGCGCGCCTGTTGTAAACACTTCTTCTGCATGATTGGTGTAATCATAATATTCCGATGTTGATGATTCGATAAAATCCGAAGTGTCCTCAACTAGCGGGAAGATTTCCATCGTCACCAGCTCGTCAACCGGCGTGTTATCCTTGATATCATTGTCCAGCGCCTCCCCGCAGGCTGAAATATAATAAATGTCATAGACCTGTATATCCTGCGATTTAAAATAAACAGGGACGGTTCTTTCGCACGCTTCCCATATTATATAAAAATTGCCGTCCCTGTAAAAATTACGGGACATCCTGCGTTTCATCTTTGTCGCCTATTTATTATACAATTTTCATTTTAAAATGTCAAGAAAAATATGCATTCCCCTGTTGTCAAAAAAAATATGCGGGGAGGGAGCATATGCGCTGTCATTTTAGCCAATATTTTCCGATTTTAGCCGCACAATAGAACCGTCCCTGTGTGTTAAAGAGCAAAAGCAAGGGGATTTGTCCCCTTGCTTTAATATTTCAATATGGAGCAGTTGTCGTAAACACCTCATTTTCGGGATTATAACCGTCATACCACGTTGTCTGCGCTTCGGTTCCCATTTGTTTTTCTGATTCGGGGTAAGTGTAGTTTGTCAGGGACACGGGCCGGAAGCTCAGGTCGAGTAAAGCTTTTTCTAAAAGTTTCAGTTCACCGACAACCGTTACAAGGAGGTTTTCATATACAAACGATACATGGACTTTCGGCAAGTCAACTTTTAATTCTTTTATCTCACATTCACGAGGCTCATTATCTATTATTAGCGTCTTATAATACAACCCCGCTAAACCATAGTTTTCTTCTTGCCATGTATCAAGAGTAGGGGGTTGCAAAACGTTTACATCTGGGAAATCTTTTTTAAAATCATTTTTTGATTTCT
>WREG01000162.1 GCA_009779455.1 Oscillospiraceae bacterium | reverse complement strand
CGTTGGTTTTGCCGCCGGCTTGGTTGTCGCCTCGGGTTTTGTCGTAGTCTCGGGTTTCGTTGCAGTCGTGGTGTCATCTTCCTTTAAAGGCTCCAGTTCCCCCAGCTTCGCCACGTGGCGCAATACCAGGCGGGCGTCGGCGGCGGTAATCTCGCCGTCAAAATCTGCGTCCGCGACTTTGAGCGCGTCGCCCGTCAGCGTTTCAAGCTTGGCGACATGCCTCAAAATCAGCCTTGCGTCCGCGGCGGTAATCTCCTTGTCCATGTCAACGTCGCCGTTAATCAGGTCCGAAGCGGACACTGTGAAATTAATTGCCGTAAACGCCATGATAAAACAAATCAACAGCGTGGCGGCGGTTTTTAGTTTTCCGTTCATAATAATGACTTTCCTTTCTCTGCGGGGCGGAAGTTTTATCCAAATAATAATAAAGGATAAAACTTCCCGAGTTTACCGGGTAAACTCTTTCCTCCTTAATAGATTCTTCGCCTTTAATTATAAAAGGCCGGTATGTAAATTTAAGGGCTGACATGTAAATTTTTTATAAATTACGCGTCAGCCCCCCCTCTTAAATGTTATCAGCCGTATGTGAATTCAATATTTGACCTCCAGTAGCCTTCCAATACGCAATCATTGAGGAGCTTTATGGTCGTATAGCCGAAATTGCCTTCGGCCTTTGCCGGTGTGTTGGCGTAATATTTCGTCATCACCCCGTCTTTGTTGACATCGACGTTGATCTCCGTGCCTGTATAAGTAAGCGTGCCTTCCAGGAAAGTGAAAGGAGCGAGGTCGTCGTTTGTGATATCAAGAAAATCCGAAGCCTGAGCATTGTATGTAGGCACGTCAAAGCCGCTCATAACCTCCGGCTTGAGTGTAATTTCAAATTTGCCTGATCCATCGGCGTTAGGCGTATATTTCGCGCTTTCCACGCCCGCTGTTTCCAAATTGACGGTCGTCTTTTTGTCAGGCGGCAAATAGTTTGCGAGGGTATTGTCGGCATTTTCCACGTTTACGCCGTTTTCAAATGTTCTCGGGTCTTTTACACTCGGGTAATCGTTGGGGAGCAAGCCTTCCGCGATGCCCTTTAAGGGCCGGCCTATAAGCGGAAGCTGCGTAATTTCGATTTGCGAGCCGTCGGTTTTGTTCACCGTGACTCTCCCTTTGTAATTATAAGTATCGTTGGCGGCTTTGTTATACTTTGCGACCACCTGGGCAATATCCGTAATAACCCCGGTATCGGCAGGGGGATCGGTCGGAGCCGGCGCTTCCGTCGGCGCGGTAGTGTCACCTGCATTAGTCGGAGCCGGCGCTGTTGTCGGCGCGTCGGTCGCTCCCGGCGCCGTGGTCCCTGCGGGCGGCGCGGCAGTGTTGTCGGCGGGCGGCGATGTGGGCGCGGCGGTGTTGTCGGCGGGCGGCGACGTCTGCGCGGCGGTCTGGTTTCCTGCGGGTACCGTGGCGCCGTCGCCGTTGGGGTAAATATTGATTATATACTGCGGCTGCTTGCCGCAGGAAACCAATAAGAACAACCCGGGGATAAGCACCAATACCGCAACGGACAGGGAAATAACTCTTTTCATGTGTAATTACCTCTCTCTATTTTAATAATATTTATTGATAAGAAAATTCAATTATATGTTTATAGTCGCCCTGAATCTCGGTGTTCAGAATATTAAGATTCCTCCAGCCAAAAACGCCCTTTATGTTTACCGGCTCAAAAACCTCATACCTGTCAAGGGTTTTGTCTTTGTTTATCCTTGCCTTGATGACCGCGCCCTCATATGTGATGTCGGCGGAACCCAAGGTGAAATCGCCCAAATCGTCCTCGGTCATGTCAAGGGTGTTCATAGCGGAGCCGTGCTGGGGCGGGACTTCGTTTAAAACGGTCGTTTTTTCTTCATTGAGCGTTATCTCGACGAGGTATCCGTCCCCGTCAACCGAGCATTTCGCGTCTTTGACCCCCGCTTCGGTAAGCCCGCTCATTTTAGGCTCTTCCCTGTTTTCGGGGGGGAGGAAGTTAATGAGCGTTTTATTCGGGTCGTTCTCGTCAACGCCGTTCACGAATGTCCTCACGCCTTTTTCATCGGGGTCCCAATCGTTCGGCAGCACTTCCTTCGCAAATTTGCCCACAATGAATTCCATGTCAATTTTAATCAGCTCGGATACCGTGCCGTCGGTTTCGGTTATAACGACCTTGCCTTTATACGCTTTCGTATTGTTGGCGGCAGTGTTGTAGAGAGAGATTATGTCCGCTTTTGCCGTAGGTGCGACGCCGGGCTGCTCCGCGGAACCGGACTGATCCGCAGTCGGAGAATCCGGGCTTCCGGTTGTGGAAGCGGAACCGGCGGTTGTGCCGGGTACGGTGGTATTGCCGTCAGGCGCCGCCGTAGCGGGAGGGTCTGTCGGCGGGGCGGCTGTCGCGGGAGCGTCGGTCCCGGCGTTTACGGGAACCGTCTGCCCCGTGCCCTCTAGGTCGATGACGACGCAATACTCCCCGTTTTCGTCCGTTCCGGCTTCAACAAGCTCTTCGGTTTCAACCTCTTCCCCCTCCGCGTCAAGATATCTTATAAGTATAAGGGGCGGTTTTTCGCCTCCGCAGGCGGCCAAGGTAAGAAGTAAAATCAGGACGGTCAATAGTGATAAAATTCCGGTGATTTTTTTGTTCATAGCCAATATCACAGCCTTTCAATATATAAAAATGAACAAGCCAAACAGTACATCACATATAATTTACACTATTTTGAAACAAATGTCAATATATCATTAAAAATTGTTTAAATTTTCTTTGCGCTATTCCATTTTTATTGCGTTCATGTTATAATAGGCGCGGCTAAATGCGGTGTATTGCTCAGTTTGACGCCGCGCCATTAACGAAAATGCTGAAGCATTTTCTCCGGATTCATCTTTAAATAATAAAAAATATGGAAGGGTTTTGTTTATGAAGAAATTTATGTCAGAAGATTTTTTGTTGAACGGCAAAACGGCTGAAGAATTGTTCGCGGCCTGCAAGGATATGCCGATTTTTGACTGGCACTGCCATTTGTCCCCGAAAGAAATATACGAGAACAAAAAGCCGGCGAACCTCTATAGCCTTTGGCTGGCGGCCGACCATTACAAATGGCGGGCGCTGCGGGGCGCGGGTGTGAATGAGGATCTGATTACGGGCAAGGCCTCGGATTATGAAAAATTCAAGGCCTGGGCCAAAATCATGCCGTACCTGCTCGCGAACCCCCTCTATCACTGGACGCATCTGGAATTGCAGCGCTATTTCGGCATTTTTGAGCCGCTGAGCGAAAAGACCGCCGATTATATATGGGAAACCGCGAACGCCAAAATAAACGAAGGCGGTTTTTCGCCGAGGGAGCTTATAGGCCGCTCAAACGTTAAAACCGTCTGCACAACGGACGACCCCGCCGACAGCCTTGAATACCATAAGCTTATCGCCGGGGATAAAAGCTTTGAATGCAGGGTTCTGCCCGCGTACAGGCCCGACAAGGCTTTGGGGATGGAACTGCCCGCTTTCCGCCCGTGGCTTGCGGATATGGAAAAAACGTGGGGGCGGAATATCGGGAGCTACGAGGATTTAAAGGCCGCGCTGCTTGGCCGCATGGATTTCTTCGCCGAAATGGGCTGCGTCGCCAGCGACCAGGCGTTCATATACGTGCCGTATGAGAGGGCCGAGGGCGGGGAGCTTGAAAAAATCTTCCAAAAAGGCAAAAACGGCGAAGCGCTGAGCGTCTCGGAGCTTGACAAATACAAAACGGAACTATTCAGGTTTTTGGCCGCCGAATACAAAAAGCGCGGCTGGGTCATGGAAATACATATCGGCGTAATGCGGAACAACAACGCAAAAATGTTCAAGTCGATAGGCCCGGACACGGGTTTCGACTCGATAAGCGACAAAGAAATAGCGCATACGCTTTCCCGCTTCCTCGACAGCCTTGACGCGGAAAACAGCTTGCCGAAAACCGTATTGTTTACGCTTAATCCGAAGGATAACTACGTCCTCGGGGCTATGCTGGGGAACTTCCAGAGCGACGAGGCGCAGTCGAAAATGCAGTTCGGCACAGCCTGGTGGTTCAACGACAATATCGACGGCATGACGGAGCAGATAAAGGCTCTCGGGAATCTGGGCGTCCTCTCGAAATTCATAGGCATGGTCACAGACTCCCGCTCCTTCCTCTCCTACCCCCGCCACGAATATTTCAGGCGCATAGTCTGCGAATTCATAGGGCAGAAGGTTGAAAACGGAGAATATCCCTATGATATGGATGTTTTGAGCAAGATTGTCAGGGATATCGCCTTTGCCAATGCGGATATTTATTTCAATAAATAAGAATTTAATTCAGCGCCGCCAAAAGTTCCTCCACCTTATCTATCCTCTCCCAATTAACGTCAAGGTCTGTCCTGCCCATATGCCCGTAAGCCGCAAGCTTGCCGTATATGGGCCTTCTTAAATCAAGGCAGTCGATTATAGCCGCCGGGCGCAGGTCGAACACTTTTTTTACCGCCTCGACAAGCCCTGCGTCGTCAACCGTGCCCGTGCCGTAGGTTTCCGCAAGGACAGAAACGGGTTCGGCCACGCCTATGGCATAGGCCAGCTGTATCTCGCAGCGCTTCGCTATTTTTGCCGCCACGACGTTTTTCGCGATATAGCGGGCGGCGTAGGCGGCGCTCCTGTCAACCTTTGTGGGATCCTTGCCCGAAAAGCTGCCGCCGCCGTGGTAGGCGCGGCCGCCGTATGTATCGACAATTATTTTGCGCCCCGTAAGGCCGCTGTCGCCCGCGGGGCCGCCGACCACGAACCGGCCCGTGGGGTTGACGTAAATCGTCGTGCCATCGTCGAGCATGCCTGCGGGGATTATGGGTTTTATTACCTTCTCTATTATGTCGCGCCTTATCGTGTCAAGGCCGGCCTCGGCCCTGTGCTGAGTGGATACTACGACGGTGTCTATGCGCCTCGGGTTCCAATTTTCGTCATATTCCACCG
>WREG01000161.1 GCA_009779455.1 Oscillospiraceae bacterium | reverse complement strand
ATAAATGCCGCAAAAAAACTAATCACTAACCCCTAACCACTAATCACTTATCAAATTTTATGCTTGTCAGCTTAAAAAAATTATTCCCCGTCGTTCTTTTTAGTCTTAGAAATAAGCCCGGTCACTTTATCTATGACCTCCGGCACCATGCTGACGGCTCTCTCGGCCGCGTTGTCACCTGAGGTGATGTGCTTCAGGCTGACCTCCCCGTCCTTTACGACGATAAAGGCCACGGGGTTGATTGTGACGCCCGCGCCGCCGCCGCCGCCGAACAGCTCCTTGCTGCTTTTCGACGGGAAATCCGTGCCGCCCGAGGCGAAGCC
Organism: Oscillospiraceae bacterium; assembly: GCA_009779455.1. Classification (GTDB taxonomy): domain Bacteria; phylum Bacillota; class Clostridia; order Oscillospirales; family Acutalibacteraceae; genus WREG01. The sequence goes on along the minus strand of WREG01000161.1, from coordinate 4,661 downwards.
GTATGTAACCTTTGACACGGGGATGATGGTGAGGGCGTCGCTGACTTTAATAGGGTCGCCTATTATCGTGCTGACGTCCACCAGCTGCCTTACTTTTTCGATGGTAGCGGTCAAAATTCCCGCCGCTGACTGATCTTTCATTTTTACTCGTCCTTCCTGTTTTTTAATGCTAAACTTATATTTTAATAACTAATCACTAAACACTGCTCACTTTTTTTCCCTTGAACCCAAAATAAACTTTAACAATACCCTGAACAGCAGCCTTACAGCCAAAACCACTGCCGCCCTTATAACGGCGGCGGGGCTCAACGCAATTTCAGCGTAAAAATACATCTCTTTTTTATCTTCCAAAAACAGGGGCGTTATTGAGATTTCTTTGTTTTTTACGTTGCATCTGGCGCAGATGAAGCCGAAAAGCGGGAAATATTCGGCGCAGGTTTTGCCGAAGGCGATAGCGGTCTCCGCCGCGTCGTCTTTATGCACATAGGTTTTAAAAACCAGTTTTTTTATTTTAATTGACCTGAAAATACTCGAAAACATTGCGTTCAGCGCCCAGAGCAGATTCCCGAGCAGCTCACGGAAGCCGTTTATGCCTTTATTTTGATAATATACGGATATGGGGCCGGATTTTGCTGCTTTAGGTTTTGTTTTTTTAACTTTTTTTTCTTCCTTCTTTTCTTCAGCCGGGATTTCCGTTTTTTCTGCTTCTTCTTTTTCTTCTTTCTTCTGCTCTGTTGTTATTTCAGCCTTTTCGTCTGCCGTTTCCGATTTTATTTCAATATTTTCATATTCCTCGGCTTTTTTTTCTTCTTTTTCCACCGTTTCGGCAGGTTCCGCCGCGGGTTCTTCCTCTTTTTTATCTTCTTCGCCCTTTTTTGCGCTTTCAAAAGGCATTAGGGAATATTTTAGGAACGTCCATTTCGCAAATACCGTGAGCTTGTCCGAATATTCGACAATAACGGTGGCTTTTATCGAAAGCACCGCCGAAATCAACGCTGTTATTGAAAATAAGACAATTAAAAAGACCATTATATTCCTTTTTTATGTTTATTTATTATATCTGAAATGCATTTCAAAAAGCTTTCCTCGCCTATTGTATTTATTTTAAAGAACATAGCCTGGCTGCCGCCGGAGGTTATCGCAGTCACATACAGGTCGTCCCCGTTGCCCAGCAATGTCAAATTCAAGCTTACGCGGTTTTTGCCTATGTAGCTGTACCTCTCGTAAACCCGCACGGAACAGCGGACACCCCTCACCGGGTCGCTGTAGTCGCTTCCGTCCTCATAGCTTGCGGAAACGCTGCCTTTTAATATCCCGGTGTTTATTCTGTTAAGCAAATCGTCAAAGTTGCCTCTTAGCTGTGTCTGGTATTTGGCCATTGTTTTTCATCCTTGCAATAAATTTCAACTGGGCTCACAGGTAGGCACAATGCTCACCAACGCGGGGACTAATCCCTAATCACTAAAATTGGTCTGCCCCTCCAACTGGTCCTCATCCGGCAGCGGCACGGACTCCAGCTTCGCGTCCTTATCGGGGAGCGGCGGCAAATCCGCGAGGGAATTAAGGGAAAAGCAGCGCAGGAATACGTCCGTTGTGCCGTAAAGGAGGGGACGCCCCGGCAGGTCGAGCCTGCCGTTTTCCTCCACAAGCCCCCGCTGGCAAAGGGTCTGTAAAACGCCGCCGCAGTCCACACCCCTCACCTGCTCTATAAAAGCCTTTGTCACCGGCTGGTTGTAGGCGACCACGGCCAAAACCTCAAACGCGGCAGGGGACAGAGGGTTGTTCCTTTTTGTCTCCAAAACCGCCCTTATATACTCAAAATATTGAGGGCGGGTCGTGAATTGGTATTTGCCCCCTATGGGAATCAGCGAAAAGCCGCTGTTCCTCTCGTCATAATCACGCGCCAGCTCTTCCAATATTTTTTTTATATCCTCAATTTCGGTCCCGAGGGTTTCGGAAAGCTTTTCCGTCTCGACAGGCTCGCCGGACGCGAAAAGTATGGCTTCTATTATAGGTTTTAACGTCATGGTGTTCAAAAATTTTACCTCATTTGTCTGTAGGGTTTACGATAGATATTGTGGTTTTCTCCCCGCTCCCCTGTATTTTGACCCTTTTCCCCTTCGCAAGCTCCAGAACCGCCAGAAAAACGGCCACCATATCGGAACGACTTTCCGATTCTTCCAATATGTTGATAAACTTTTTCTTTTTATGGGTTGACAAAAGCTTCATCACATATCTTATTTTCAGCGAAACGGAAACAATTTTCCGCGAAACTATGTCCGAAAAGGCCTCGGCGGGGGGCGGGAGCCTTCTCTGCCGCTTCCCCGCCGCCGCGATGTAAGCGGAAACAAGCTCCGACGCGCTGTGGCTGCGGGTATAGGTCATGTCGCTCTCTATTTTCAGCGGCTCCCTTACGGCTGTGTTGAACCCTTCGGTATTTTCGGCGAGAATCCCTGCGATACGCTTGCATTCCCGGTATTCAAGCAGCTCGCCCGTCAGTTCTTTTTTAAGGTTTTCGGCTTCGTTGTAAACGGGCAGGAGCGAAACGGTTTTTATGTAGATGAGCCGCGCCGCCATCTCAAGAAATTCGCTGGCTATTTCCATGTTTTCCTCTTCAAGCTTTTTGACATAAGCTATGTACTGCCCCACAAGCTCTAAAATAGGGATGTCGTAAATATTCAGTTTATGCTTGGATATCAGATGAAGGAGAAGGTCAAGGGGACCTTCGAAAATATCCAGTTTATATGATATCGTATCCATAACGCCTCTTTTAAAAAAGTCTAAACGGAAGATATGTTATGCGGGTCAGCAGGTTCGCGACTATTTTTACCAAAAATCTAAGCGGGGATGTCAATGTACCCGTAAATAAAAGAATCATCAATCCTATCATGATATACTGTTCATACGCGAGGATTTTATAATAATATTTATCGGGAACCAATAAAGCCGCTATGCGCGAGCCGTCAAGCGGCGGTATAGGCAAAAGGTTAAATACGGCTAAGGATATGTTTATGTACCCTGCGGTATAAATAAAGGACCTAATGCTATCAACGGTTTCAGAAGCGCCCGCGAAACGGTATACCGCGTTTGCGATAAAAATAAATATAGTTGCCAGAATAAGGTTCATCACGGGTCCGGCTATCGCCGTAAAGGCAAAACCCTTTTTTTTATCCTTGAAATTCATTATGTTTACGGGTACGGGTTTGGCATATCCGAAGCCAACAATAACTAACATTAAAACGCCCATAAAAGAAAGGTGTGCAAAGGGGTTAAGCGTAAGCCGCCCCTGCAGCCGCGCTGTGTCGTCCCCCAGTTTGGTAGCCATCCACGCGTGGGCGTATTCGTGAAGGGGCATAGTACAAAAAACAACAAACGTTATTACACATAAATTTATTACAAGGTCGGTATAATCGCCCGTCGCAAACGCGTTCCTGTATAAATCAAGCATAGCAATCCTCCTTGTTATGATCCGCCTTCCCGCGAGCGGCCGTTATTTTAAACAACCTCACAATAATCCCTGTCGGGCAGGGGCGGGAACTCCGCCGCAGGGAGGGTCTGGTACCAAAACGCCGCAGAGGCGATGTCGTCCTGCAGGGGGAGGTATCTGCCGCCGCTCCGCCAGCCGAGGGCCTGGATGTCCACGCGCAAATCTTTTTCAAAACGGATGGGGTCCGTGATATGGAAACGGTACATGCCGAAGCGTTTCTGCACGGCATAAAGCCCGTCGCAGGGGCGCATCTGCTGAAAACCGCTGTAGGGCGACGAAAAATCCTCGTATTCATGGGTATAGGGGTTCTCGAAGTCATATGCGCCGCAAAAATAGTCCTCCGTACCCGTGCCGCAGATGGTGGGATACTCCGTGTCGCCGTCCATGTAGAACTTTATCTCGCCCTCGCCCCACCAGCCGTTGCTGTTGACCTGCCATGCAAGATATGTGCCGACATACTGCCCCTTGCCTTTGATCCCGTCGATTATAGTGTAAACCTCTTTGTACGGCAACGGGTTGACGCGCCTGAACTGAGCGTGGAAATAGGCGATATCCTCGTCGATCCCCGCTTCCGCGTAATCTATCTGGTAATACAGCGTAAGCTCCGAGAACCCCCTGTTTTCGAGGGTAAGCCTCGCGCCTTTTTTATAGGGCATATTCCAGTACGAGTTGAAGCCCCGCCCGGGGTTCACGCAGACGGGCAGTGACGAAACCCGGTTGTAGACGCCGAAGCCGCTCAGGAAGAAATCGCCAAGGGGGCATTCGACGGAAGGGGATTCCTGCCCGTCCCAGTATATCCTCAAAATCATGTCGCGCCAGTTGAACCCGGAGGTCGTGCACCAGATATGGTTGATCGCGCCGCTCCCTTTGATATCCGCAAGGGTGAATGTGTCACCCGCCCCTATTTTCACGTAGGGGCTGACCTTCCAGCCCGTCCCCAAGTCCCGTGCGGCGAAAATCGCGGGGCCTTCGGCAGATATGCCGCCCATCCCCTTCCCACCCGTGAAATTTTCCGCCGATATCGAGCGGGTCTTTGCGTCCGTCAGCCTGTAAAGATTGTCGAGCCTGTTGTTTATCCCTGAAAACATCTAAAAACACACTCCCTTTTTCGGTATTATATAATCTATACCCCATACGGTAACATTATAGCATCAAATAAATAATTTTTCAAATT
>WREG01000160.1 GCA_009779455.1 Oscillospiraceae bacterium | reverse complement strand
CGCGAGGTGTTCGAGGACGGCAGCATGGGCGAAATCTATTTCATCCGCTATCTCGATTATTCCGGCTGGACGGAGGACAGGCTGCCCTTCCCGTATTATAAAAGCGCAAAGGACGAAAGTTTTATAAAAATCTGCGACGAGCTTCTCGCGGATAAGCTTGTCACACAGCAATGGGCCGAGGAACACGGCAATATGGACGAGCTGATAGGGTTCAAACTGCCCGGCAGGAACGACAAAAGCGGCGTGGCCCCCAACAGCCCCTTTGAGGCGGCTTCAAGCTTCTGCTGGTACCATATCGACAGCGACACGATAATCGGCCTGTGGAAGCAGGGCAGGGTGAGCAGAAGCGACAACGGAGGAAAAGACTGGACGATAGTCACTGAGCCTACCTTCGTCACATCAGGTGCGAAATCATGGGGGCAAAAAACCGAGGACGGGAAATATCTGATAGCCTACGTAAACTCCCTCTCCAGCGAACACCGCTACCCCCTTGTGGCCGTGGTATCCGGCGACGGCGTGAAATTCGACGATATGGCCTGCGTCTGCGGCGAGGTGCCGCCTAGGCGTTACGAAGGGATATATAAAGACTTCGGCCCGCAATATATCAGGGGCATAAGCGAGGGGCATAAGGAATACCCCGCGGGGGCGGTCTGGCTCTGCCACAGCATGAACAAAGAGGATATTTTCGTGTCCCGCGTGCCTGTCCCCTTTAAAAAAGCCGTCACGGGCCCTGTGAACGACACTTTTGAAAATTGCGGCACGTATATAAAAGACTGGAACATATACAGCGGCAAATGGGCCAACGTTTCGCCCTTCAAGATGTTCGGCACGGACGCCTGTATGCGCCTTGCGGACAAAGACCCCCTCGATTACGCCCGCGCCATGCGAATATTTGAAAAAAGCAAAAAAACCAACGTTTCGCTGGAACTGATGGCGGCGGGGCAATATGAGGAAAACCTTGAAATCGAGGTGACGGACGGTACGGGCGTACCCGCCTGCCGGGTTTATTACGGCGGCGGATGGCTTAAAATCCGCTACGCGTCCAATATCGAAACCGCCTTCCTTCTGCCCGCCGAACCCCGCTGGCATGAGCTTGAAATCGAGATCGACTGCGTCAAAAACACATATGCCGTGTCCCTTAACGGCATGGAATTCGATTACGGCGGCACATACCGCTTCATAAACAAGGTGAACGACGTGGAAAGGCTGATAATCCGCACCAAGCCCCGCCGCTATTTCCCGAATTTCGACGAGAATTACCCGGATACGCCGGATATGGCGGGCGCGGACGAGCCGAAAAGCGAGAGGGTTTATTATATAAGGAATGTAAATATAAAATAAAACGATACGGTACTTTTAAATAACAGCGAAGGGAATAATTGCAGTCATGAAAAAGTTTTTTACGTTTATTATTTCGGTATTAACGCTCGCCGTATTTTTCGCGGGCTGTAACCGTCCGCCGCTTGATTTGGCTTCTGAACCGCATACTCTTGGGATTTTCGAAACAGTTAATTCCGCCTTTGAATCGCAAAGCGCTGAGATTTCTGAAACAACAAGCGCGGCCGCGCAGGTTTTATACGAGCCTGAAGATTGGGGCGCTAAAACAACAAATTTGGGGGTTTATACTGCCGGATATGATTTTCACGCTTCTTTTGCCAAAACGCCGAAATATTTATATTACGTTGCGGTTGAAACGCCGGAGGGTGCAGAAGCTTATGACTACGGCGCAAAAAATTATATTTTAACCCGGGCGCGCTGGGACAATTTAGGCAAAACGGAAGAAATCCCATGCCCCGATCCGAAAGAATATCAGGGTAGAAAAATAACGGGCAGCTCCCGAGGCGCCAGATTTTCCGGAATAACGTCCGAATGGCTTTTTATCAGCCTTAGTGTAGAATTTGAAGATGATGAATATGACAGCAATGCCGGGTATAATACAAAACTTGTCTATATGATTTCACATGACGGCACGGAACAAATTTTTTTAGGTGAATGCCATTACGAAGGCGCGCTGATGAACCCTGAAAATTTCTGCCTTTACTTTCTCAAAGACGCGACAAACGAAATGACGGAAGCTGATAAAAACGCGGAAGATGAATACGGATATTATATCCGCGAAAGAAAGGTTCTGCTTGAAGCCTATAATTTAAAAAGCGGCAAAAACGAAGTGATTTACGGGAAAGACGGCTCTCTGCACCGTGACGGTTATACATGGGAACGCACCAAAGAGGGCAAAGCTGTTTTGAGCATAGGCAGAAGCGATAGCGGTTCATGGAATTGCCCGCTGTTAATTATATATGGTGATAATAAAATAGATAATTACGGTTATGGGGATTTTTACGCTAAGAATGAAATTGAGTCTCAATTCCGGCAACTAAAAAAATCCCCAGAAACCGAGGCGGCCAAAAAACTTGCTGTAGAATATGATGTGGAACGGCGCAATATTCGTGATTATGAGGTTGATATTGGTGATTTTGAGATTTATGTATACGATTTATGCGGGGAATGGCTTTATTATGTGACAAATGGGTTGGACACGGAAATAAAAGAAAATCAGACAAATTATAATTGCTTATACCGTATAAAACCCGACGGGAGCGGACATGAATTATTGCGTTCGGGAACGCATATAGGGGAACTGATAACCGTCGGGAACAAGCTTTTTTTTTTTGCTTGTTACGGCGACCACCGAGAAATGGAAGGCTTTGAAAGCCGAAAAGCGGAATTGCACGAAATGGACGAACGCGGGAAAGCGCTATCAACGCTTCATGTCGGATATACCGGGCATAACCACGGGATAGGTATCGGCAGATATGAGGGAAGGATAATTGTATACGACGGCAATGTTTACGGCGGGAATAATTTTATAGGGTTATATGACCCGGCAACGGGGAAAAGCATTAATACAGGTGTGCATTTCTAACATCAAAAATCAAAAACTAATAAAAAATTAAGGACATCAGCATATGACCGAACAATCAAATAATTCTGTGAATTCTACGAATTCAATAGGCAGCGACCGCCGCTACATAGGCAGCCGCGAGACGGCGGCCTATACCGTATTCAGGTCTACGAAGGACTTCAACATCGACAAATACCAGATGCGGTTCATTCTTGACGTGTTCAAGCTGGACCTGGATTATTACACTGCGATAAATTTGATAAACGGCATATGGGACGTGATAAACGACTCCTTTATAGGCGTTATGTTAGACAAGACCCGGACGCGCTGGGGGAAGTTCCGCCCCTATCTCCTGGCTGTCGCCCTGCCGGGGGCGCTCGGCACCTGCCTTTTTTGGCTCGCGCCCATGTTTTTCGACCAGAACCCCAAATCCGCGTCAAAATTCGTTTATTTCCTGGCTCTGGCCTTTGTAAGGGAACTTTTGACCACCTTTAAAGACATTGCCGACGGGGGGCTGATATCCACAATAACGCCCAACCCCAACGACAGGGTGCGGGTCATTACAACCGCCACGGTTGTGGCCCAGCTTTGGGAGTCCCTGCCCGAGGTTTTCATGGGGCTGATGATAGACCTTGTCAACCATAACGTGATAAAAATAAAAATGCGGTCGGTTTATGCCATAATGGGGTCGGGCTGCGCCATAATAGCGGGGTTCGCGTCTTTTTATTTCCTTATTATAACGAAAGAGCGGGTACCCCAGTCCGAGGCGAAGCATGAGGTCGTCGCTTCCTATAAGGCCTTGATAAAAAACCGTTTCGTAATGATATCCATTATGAGCGATTTCCTCTCCGCATTTACCGTGGGCGGCGGCAGCGGCATAATCGACAATTACTACATAGATGTCCTCGGATCCGCCTCTATTTTCAACATCATCAGCCTGCCCGGCGCAGTACTCACTTTCCCCGCCTTCACCATCGTGACATGGGCGCGGAAAAGGTTTTCGACTCGCATATTATGGATAATCGGCGAGAATCTGGGCGATATGCTGACTATTTTCGTGTTTTTGATAGGTTCGATAGGCGGCAGGGGGAGAAACGGCTTTTACCGCAAGGTCGGCGTCATGATCCCCGTGCTTATGGCAAAAGACGCGATCTGGAAAAGCTCCTGGGGGCTGCGGAAGGTGATACCCCGCGAGGTCAACAACGAGATACTCGACTATTTCGAATGGAAAAACGGCTACCGCGCCGAAGGGGTCACGATAACCGCAAAAAGTATGCTTGCGAAGCTGACGAGGAACATAATCGGCAGCTTTATGGCGTCCATAATGAAACGCTTCGGCTACGACCTGTCGAAAGGCTTCGGCCAGCAGTCGGACAGCACGAAATACGCCCTTTTCGCCGTAGGCACCATAATCCCCGTAGTCACAGGCTCCCTCGCAGTCATACCGAAGCTGTTCTATAAAATGTCGGCGGCGGAACGGGAGCGGATGTACAGGGAATTGGCGCTGTCACGGGCGGAAAAAAATATTAACGCTTGACAGCATATGTAATACCGGAAAATGGATTTTCATCTCTTATTGCCTGCGATACGAATTTTTATAATCGGAGATTGGTATAAGAACAAGTCTTGAGCAAATGTTGCAAAATAAGGCATAAAAACAGGGACGCCGACGGCGTCCCAAAATTATGCATTGTGCATTGTAAATTGCCCGTTGTTTTACTCTTCTTCCTCCGCCAGCTTTTTGGCCTCGTCAACCACCTTCTGCGCCACGTCGCCGGGGGCTTCCTCGTATCTTGCGAATTCAAGGCTGAAAAAGCCCCTGCCCGCAGTCACGGAGCGCAGCGTCGTCGCGAAATCGCCCATCGCCGCCATCGGCACCTCCGCCACAAGCTCCTGCATACGGGGTTCGTCGGACGGACCCATGCCCATGACCCTGCCGCGGCGCTTTGTTATATCGCCCATAATGTCGCCCAGATTGTCGTCGGGCATATAAGCTTTAAGCGTGCCTATAGGTTCTAAAATAGCGGGGGACGCTTGGGGTATGCCGTTTTTGTAGGCTATGGAAGCGGCTGTTTTAAAAGCCATCTCCGAGCTGTCAACAGGGTGGTAGGAGCCGAAATACAGCGTGGCCTTTACGCCTACCATTGGATAGCCCGCCAGCACGCCCTT
>WREG01000159.1 GCA_009779455.1 Oscillospiraceae bacterium | reverse complement strand
GGCGAAATATGACAAATTCAGGCAGATAAACCGCTTCCTTGAAATGATCGGCGATGTTGTAAAAGATAAAGACAGGCCGCTACATATAATAGATTTCGGCTGCGGAAAATCTTATTTGACTTTTGTAATATATTATTACTTTACTTTTATCAAAAAGATCGACGTAAATATCACGGGGCTTGACTTAAAGGCGGACGTTATCGAAAAATGCAATGAAACCGCCGAAAAATACGGCTATGAAAAACTGAAGTTTGAAATTGGGGACATAAGCGGTTATAATCACGAAAAACCCGTGGATATGGTCATATCGCTCCATGCCTGCGATACCGCCACGGATTGCGCCTTATATAACGCGGTCAAATGGGGTGTGAAATACATTTTCGCCGTCCCGTGCTGCCAGCACGAGCTGAACGGGCAGATGGATACGGAAAAATTTAAAATCTTGACCCGCTATGGTATAATAAAAGAGAGAGCCGCCGCCCTCATGACGGACGCCATCCGCGCCAATCTGCTGGAGCATTGCGGCTATAAAACGCAATTGCTGGAGTTTGTGGATTTCGAGCATACGCCGAAGAACATATTGATACGGGCCGTAAACACGGGCCACAGGCCCGTTGAAAACACGCAATATATGAAAGAAGCTTTGGTTTTGATGGAAGAATTCAGCTTCAAACCGACACTGTTTGAATTAATTCAAAATTCATAATGCATAATTCATAAATTATGAATCATGAATTATGCATTTTATAAAAAAGAAAGGTTGATATATATGATAGCTCTGGCCTCCGACCACGCGGGATATGAACTGAAAGAAAAAATCAAAGAATATTTTGAGGGAAACGGTATCGGTTATATCGACTGCGGGGCTTTTTCGCCCGAATCGGTCGATTATCCCCTTATTGCAAAAACCGCCTGCGAAAAAATCACGGCGGGAGAGTGCGAAAAAGGCATATTATGCTGCGGCACGGGGGTGGGTATATCCATCGCCGCCAATAAATTCAAGGGGATACGGGCCGCCGTCTGCTATTCGGAGGATGTGGCGCGGCTTGTGAGGGTGCATAACGACGCGAACGTCCTTTGCCTCGGCGGCAGGGTGACGGGCAGCGAAACCGCCGCAAAGCTTGTCGATATTTTCCTTAATACAACCTTTGACGGGGGGGAGCGGCATAGGCGGAGGATAGGGCAGATGGAAGGGATTGAAAATTGCGAATTATGATATGGGGATAATATATAGATGAATTTTCATAACATTATATTGACAAAAAGAAAAAGTTTTGATAGCATCTAATTGTCAAATTTTCTATATTGAGCGGCCGGTTACAATGAAGATGGCCAGTGCGATGTAGACGGGCTGTTGGTTGTACAGCCGCCTCCCATATCCTGCGGCTGCTGCGACAAGCATAACCACGGGGATTCTTTCTTTGACAAAATAGCCTGTTTCTTCTGCCGCATATGGCAGTTTATCCTCAGTATGTTCGGGTTGAATTAATCTTTTCTTGAATTTTCATTATGAACTTTCGGGATAATACCGCGTCCCTTGGGACGGGTAATATAATGTCAAAAACCTTTTGATACCCCGCAGTCTTGCTGCGGGGAAAGTTCATTCGGCGCTGTCGGTTCTTATATCGACAGCGCCGGGTTTTTGCTATATTTTAAACTGAGATTAGTATGAGATCAGCATTATTCCGGATCCTCCGGGGGTATCCCGCCCATATACTGGCTGTTGTAAAGGGACGCGTAGAAGCTGTCATATTCCATAAGGCCCTTGTGCGTCCCCTGTTCGACTATAGTCCCTTTGCGGATTACCAGTATATTGTCCGCGTTCTTTATGGTCGAAAGCCTGTGGGCTATGATGAAGTTTGTCCGATCCTTCATAAGGGTTTTCATCGCTTCCTGGATTTGCAGCTCCGTCCTGGTGTCAACGGAGCTTGTGGCTTCGTCGAGTATAAGTATGGCGGGGTCGGCTAAAATCGCCCTGGCTATGGTGATAAGCTGCCGCTGGCCGCCCGAAACGTTTGAGCCTTCCTCTTTAAGCTCCGTTTCGTAGCCGTCGGGGAGGGATTCTATGAAATCGTGTATTCTTGCCGCTTTCGCCGCTTCGACAATTTCTTCGTCGGAAGCGCCGTCGCGCCCATAGGCTATATTGGCCTTTATAGTGCCTTTGAAAAGCCATGTGTCCTGCAGGACCATGCCGAAAATGCTTCTTAAATTGTGGCGCGAGATTTCGCGGATATCAATCCCGTCAACCATAATGCCCCCCCGGCGCACGTCGTAAAAGCGCATGAGCAGGTTCACGAAAGTGGTTTTGCCCGAGCCTGTCGGTCCCACCAGCGCAACAAGCTGCCCTGTCTCCACTTTTATGTTCATGCTGTCGATAAGCGGTTTTTCCTCTATGTAGCGGAAAGACACGTCCTTAAACTCAACCTGCCCTTTTGAGCGCTCTATTGTGTGTACGGGGTTGTCCGCGGGTTCTTCCTCTTCGTCCAAAAGGCTGAAAATCCTCTCGGCTGAGGCGAGGGTGGACTGTATGCTGTTGATTATCGACGCTATATGGTTTATCGGGCTGCTGAACATGGAGGAATAGGAAAAGAACGACACAAGGGTGCCCAGCGAGAAAGCGTTGCTCATATTTGCCGTTTTTATTATCCTTTTGCTTCCGAAATAACAAAGCCCTACGAAACCCAGCTGGTTTACGAAATGCAGGAACGGGCTGACCATCCCCGAGATAAAGTTGGCTTTTTTTGTGACGTGGTATAAATCGTCGGCTATATCGTTGAATTCCTCCGTTGTCTTTTTTTGACGGTTGAATATTTTTACAATGTTATGCCCCGTATACATCTCCTCGATATGCCCGTTGAGCTCGCCGAGCCTGTCCCAATGCAGCTTGAACCATTTTTTCGATTTTCTCGAAATTTTATACGCGATAAACGCGCTGAGCGGCACAAGCCCTATGGGCAGCATCGTAAGGGTCGGGCTTATTTTGAACATCATATAAAGCACGCCTATAACCTGTATGGTCGAAGTCGCGACCGTAGTGATGTTGCTTTGCAGGCTGCTGCTGATATTGTCGCAGTCGTTCATTATCTTGCTCAGAATTTCGCCCTTGGCGGTCCCGTCGAAATATTTCAGCGGGACTCTCGAGGTTTTGGCGTTGACCTGTTCGCGCAGGCCGCAGACGAGCTTTTGGGTGACGCCCGTGAGGATGAATATCTGTATAAAACTTAAAACGGACGAGGTTAGATAAATTATGAACATATAGATAAATTTTGTCAGGAAAATGGAAATGGAAAAATCCATTTCCTGCCCCGCGAGTTTTACGTTAATAAGCTCGCTCAAAGCGTCAATGACGTCGCCCGCCAGGCGCGGGGTGTATACGCTCAAAAGCGTGCCCGCGCACGCCGCCGCGACCACAAAGGACATTTTGAAAACATACGGCTTCATGAGCGACAGCAAACGCAGCAGCGTACCCTTGGCGCTCTTGGGTTTCTCCTCGTTTTTGCGCTTGTTCCTGTATGAAGCGTATTTCGCCTGCCTTTTTTCCCTTTCCGCCTGTTTTTCGGGGCTTTCGGCATATATTTCGGGAGGCATGAATATGTCATTATGCTTATTTTTCTTTTCCTTTTTGTTCTTCATAACAATGCCTCCTCCGACAGCTGGGACGACACGATTTCCCTGTATACCCCGCATGTTTCAATCAAATCACGGTGCTTCCCCATGCCCACTGCGCGCCCCCCGTCCATGACGATTATCCTGTCTGCGTCCAAAACGGTGCCTACGCGCTGGGCGACTATAATCACATTGGTATCCGCGAGGTTTTCGCGTATGGCCGCCCTGAGCCGCGAATCCGTTGCGAGATCAAGGGCGGAAAAGCTGTCGTCGAAAATGCATATATCCGATTTTTTAATAATGGCCCTTGCTATGGCAAGCCTTTGCCTCTGCCCGCCTGAAAGGTTTGCCCCGCTTTGGGACACAAGGCTTTCCTTGCCCTCTTCCATCTTCATGACGAAATTTTTCGCCTGTGCTATTTCAAGGGCTTTGTCCATTTCATATTCCGTTGCGTCCTCCTTTCCGTATCGGAGGTTGTCGGCTATTGTGCCGCTGAAAAGGAAGGCTTTTTGCGGTATGTATGCGATTTTGGAATGCAGCGTTTTAAGGGGGATATCCCTGATACTCACCCCGCCCAAATATATTTCGCCCTCCGTTATGTCGTAAAGCCGGGGGATAAGGCTGATAAGCGTGGTTTTCCCGCTGCCGGTGCCGCCGATTATGGCCGTTATCTCGCCTTTTTTCGACGAAAAGCTAATGTCCGACAATATTGATTTTTCTTCGCCCGGGTATTTAAAGCAGACGTTTTTAAAATCAAGGTCCCCCCGCTTATCCCTGTTAAACTCTATAGGGGTTTCGCTTTCTTTTATATCCGGGACCATATCGAAAACTTCGCGCAGCCTTTTCGCTGAAATGGCGGCTTTGGGGATTTGGATAAACATTCCTGCGGCCATTGACACCGCGCTTATGACAATTGCTATATATGTAATAAAAGCCGTCGTATTGCCCAGTGTCTGCACTATCTCCAGCTTCTCACTGTCGATTGCCGGGTCAAGGGCATTTAATTTTATGCCCATTTTCCACATGATGAAAAGCATCAGCGAAAACCCCGCCAGAATTGCAACGGGCATAAACGCGGCGAATATCCGCTGCACTTTTAATGTTATGGAGGTAAGCTCAAAGTTGGTCGCCTTGAATCGCCCGTCCTCATACTCGGTGCGGTTGAACGCCTTTATAACTCGTATGCCGCTCAGTTTTTCGCGCATTACCTGGTTAAGGGCGTCAGTAAGCCTTTGGAGCTTTTTAAAGATAGGGATCGCGAATTTAGCCACGATAAGCACGATAACAACTATTATGGGGATTATAACGAGCAGTATTTTCGCGAGTTCGGGGTTCATCGCTACGGCCATTGCAATGCCGCCGACGAGCATTACGGGCGCGGGGACTATTATACGCAGGGCGCTGAGCACCATGTCCTGTATGTTCCTGATATCACCGGACGTGCGCGTTATCATGGAAGGCACGCCTATC
>WREG01000158.1 GCA_009779455.1 Oscillospiraceae bacterium | reverse complement strand
TACCGGAATCGTCAAAATCTATAAATATTCCACATATTAAATTTGATGATAATAGAGATTATCACTTAAATATCACATATTTGGATGGTAACAAGCTTGTAGCCGTCGAACAGCTTGCGTTAAACGACGTCCCATACGAGTTTGAATACGAATTGGGCTCTAAAATCTCCGCTGAAAGCGAAAACGGTATGCTTACAATAAATTTCGACAAAGGATTTGTGAAATTTGACACAGAAAAAGCCCTTATCTCAAATTATTCCGTTGACGGAACGGAATATATCAACCAAAACCCCGAGGGCAAAAAAATCGGATTCAACCTCAATATTTTCCGCGCCCTGACCGACAACGACAACGCTTTTATGGGCAAGCTTATGTGGCTCCCGCTGGGGCTTGACAAAATAAAATGCAAGCCATCAGATTTTAGCGTCACAATGGAGCCTTACGTGGTATGCGTCAAGACAAAACTGGATATGTTCGCTAAAAACAACTTGTTATATTTTGGCGAAATAGATTATTTTATTGACAGCGCAGGTGGTATTGACATAGCGGCAAGGGTTCGTGCAAACGACGACGCGGACGAAGTAGCGGTCGATTTGCCGCGCGTAGGGCTTACCCTCGAAATGCCCGAAGAATTTTCCGATGTCGCTTATTACGGCAGGGGCAGGCTTGAAAACCTCTCCGATTTCAAGGAGCAGTCGCCCGTCGGGATATATAAAACGACAGTAAAAGAAACCCACGAACCTTATATCTACCCGCAGGAGAACGGTATGCACGGCGATGTAAAGTGGCTAAAAATTACTAATGCGGACGGCAAAGGGCTTAAATTCTATGCTGACAATAAAATCGCGTTCACGGCGCATGATTACACACAAGACGCGCTGTTCAAAGCGAAGCATCAGGAGGATTTGACCGACATGCACACCACCGTCCTCAATATCGACGGCTTCGTGCGCGGCGCGGGAACGGCGGCCTGCGGGCCGGACGCGGAAATGGAATACCGTGTTGACGTCACCGACGGTTTTGAATACAAATTCACCGTCTGCCCGATAAAATAATTATGAAAAAAAACGAAATGCTTGAATTGCCGGAGCTTGTCCGGGAATATCTTACATATTTGAACGGCATAAAAAATAACTCGCCGAAAACCGTCGGCGAATACGCCCTTGACCTCCGCACGTTTCTGCGTTTTATCTTAAATTACCGCGGGCTTTCGGGGAATTGTGATTTTGACAAAATCGACGTTTCAAAATGCGGCTTGGATTTTTTTAAATCCGTCACGCTGAACGACGCCTACGCCTTCATTTCATATTGCAAGGACGAGCGGGGCAACAACGCCGCCACGAGGACGCGCAAGGTCGCGACGCTCCGCTCGTTTTTCAAATACCTCTCCGTCAATAAAAAGCTGCTGGAATCAAACCCCATGCAGGAGCTGGAATCCCCGAAAAAAACAAAAGCGCTGCCGAAATACCTGACCCTCGAACAGAGCAAATCTTTGCTTGAAAATATCGACGGGAAGAACCGGGAGCGGGATTACTGCATAATCGCATTTTTCCTGAATTGCGGGTTCCGGCTTTCAGAGCTTGTCGGGCTGAATGTCAGCGATATCCGCGACGACGGCACCGTCCGCGTTTTGGGCAAAGGCGGCAAGGAGCGCACTATTTACCTGAACGCCGCCTGCTTTGACGCGCTGAGAGCCTATTTGCCGACGAGGAACCCCGGCGCTTTGCCCGTTTTATTAAACGAGCCGGCTCTTTTTGTCAGCGCCCGCAACAAGCGCATAAGCCCGAAAACGGTGCAATATCTGGTCAAATCCTTCCTTGAAAAATCGGGCCTCGGGGACGCCGGGCTTTCGACGCACAAGCTGCGGCACACCGCCGCGACGCTTATGTATCAGCACGGAAAAGTGGATGTAATGGCATTAAAGGAAATATTAGGGCATGAAAATCTTGGCACCACACAAATTTATACACATATCGTCAATGAACAGATAAAAAGCGCGATTGATTCGAACCCTTTAGCTAATTTTAATAAAAAAAAGCTTTAAATATTAATGTTTCCAGCTAAATATTTGTTTAAAAACATATCCGCCAGACTTGCTGTAGTTAAAATCCCAACCATGAAGCAGTGTAGGCGTATGTACATATTTATTTCCTCTGTTTTGAGCGGCTTTTTGTCGGACACGGCCCTTACCAGCCCTGCGGACATTATTATCGATTCCCGGCAGGCCATTAATATTGCCGCAGTCGAAACAACCGCCCCCGGCAAAATACACAGCGCGAAATACCCCGCTCCGGCCGAGCCGCCCGCCGAATATAAATTCCCCGCCGCTACCCCGTAACTAATACCCCTTATCAGCGGAAACAAAAAAATTATCGGAATTCCTATATAGCACAACCCGAAAGTAAAAGATAAAAATAAGTACAGCACGCCCGAGAATAATGAATTTGTGAAATATATTAAGTTATTTGTGCCTTTATTTATATATATTTCACAGTTAAACGAGCTTTTTATATATTGAAGCAGCCCGTCTCCCTGATTCTTTGACGCCAATACGCCTATGACTACGCCTGCGAAAAAAATTGACAATAATAAAAGCGATTGTCGGTTTATTGTAATAAATTTGTGAATATTATACTTTTTATATTTATTTTTATGTATATTTCTCATATTTTATCTTCCTAAATATTGGTTTGTCCGGGGCTTTCCCTAAAAGATTAATATGATTTCATTTTATAAGATATTACAGGCAATATTTAATGAATAATGTCTGTATGATTTATTAATATGCTTGACATTTTTTTTCGTTAGTTGTAAAATTCAAAGGATATATTTTTTTACGGGGAATTCTTATGAAGCTGCTTTTTAAAAACGCTCTTATATACAGCGACGTCGGCTTTTATGAAGCGCACCTCGCGGTTGAAAACGGCGTCATTTCCGCAATTTCGAAAATTATTACGGAAGCGCCCTTCGACAAAATATATGACGTTAAAAATTGCCACTTGATTCCGGGCGCGGCCGATGTGCATGTGCATCTTCGCGAACCCGGTTTTTCTTGTAAGGAGACTATCCGCGCCGGAACAATGGCTGCGGCCAAAGGCGGGGTAACAGCCGTCTGCTCAATGCCCAACCTCGACCCTGTCCCCGATTCCTTAGAAAACCTCCGGGTTCAGCTCGATAAAATAAATGCTTCCGCAGTTATCCCGGTTCTTCCTTACGCTTCTATTACAAAAAGTCAGAGTGGCGCGGAACTTGTTGATTTCAAAGCGCTCGCGCCCTTTGTCGTCGGTTTTTCCGACGACGGCAAGGGCATTCAGGACAAATCAATGATGCGCGAAGCTATGTATGCCGTCAAAGAAACAGGAAAACTTATAGCGGCTCACTGCGAAGACGAAAGCCTGTCGAACAGCGGATATATCCATGACGGGGCTTACGCGAAAACGAGCGGACACAAAGGGATACCCTCAGAATGCGAGTGGCGGCAAATCGAGCGCGATTTAGACCTCGTTAAAGAAACAGGCTGCCGTTACCATGTCTGCCACCTTTCAACAAAAGAAGGGGTTTCTTTGGTAAGGCAGTCGAAAAATGACGGCCTGCCCGTCACTGCTGAAACCGCGCCGCATTATATTGCCTTGTGCGACGCCGATCTAAAGGATGAGGGCAGATTTAAGATGAACCCGCCCATACGCTCCGAAGAAGATAAAAACGCACTTATTGAAGGTATATGCGACGGGACTGTAGATATAATCGCAACCGACCACGCGCCGCATTCATTTGATGAAAAAAACAAAGGATTAAAAGATAGTTTGATGGGTATTTCCGGTCTTGAGACTTCACTTCCCGTTATTTATACTTCTCTTGTCAAAACAGGATTAATAGATTTGAATAAATATGTATATTTAATATCAATATCACCGAGAAATATTATGAATATTAAATATAATAAAATATTACCTATAGAAATAGCGGACTTTACAATAATTGATTTTAATGCATATTATACAATTAATCCCGATAAATTTATATCAAAAGGCAAATCCACGCCTTTTGACGGCGAAAGTGTTTATGGCGAGGTTAAAGCTACTGTTTATAAGGATAATTTGTATATATCTAATAATATTACTGGAAAGGTTTAGTATGGAAAGACATATTTTCACTGTAATAAAAAATGAAAATATCGCCGACAAGGTATACAAAATGGTTTTGTACGGCGATACAAAAGAGATAAAACGCCCGGGGCAGTTTGTCAATATACTTGTTGACGGTTTTTATCTCCGCCGCCCTATTTCCGTCTGCGATTGGGATGAAAACACATTGACCCTTATATATAAGGTGTTCGGCGGCGGGACTAAAAAAATGGGCGAAATGCCGCCCGGAGCGCGGTTTGATGTTTTGACCGGACTCGGCAATGGCTTCAATACGGATGTTAACGCGGAAAACCCTTTGATAATCGGCGGCGGCGTTGGCGTCCCGCCTTTATATGCCCTTGCGAAAGAATTGATTTTAAAAGGTATGAAAACGACGGTCATTTTGGGGTTCAACACAAAAAAAGACGTGTTTTTTGAACATGAATTCATTGATTTGGGTTCGGAAGTAATTGTCGCGACTGCCGACGGCTCATATGGAGCAAAAGGCTTTGTTACGGAAGCTGTAATTAACACAGGGAAAGATGATTTTGATTATTATTATTCCTGCGGTCCCGAAGCAATGCTCCGCGTACTGCTTCAAACGCTTGATATTGAAGGCCAATTAAGCTTTGAGGAAAGAATGGGCTGCGGCTTCGGGGCGTGCATGGGCTGCTCCTGCGAAACCCTTGCGGGATATAAGCGGATATGCCATGACGGCCCTGTTTTATATGCAAGCGAACTTATAAAGGGGGGGGCATTATGTCTGATATCTCGGTAAATTTAAACGGGTGGGCGCTTGACAACCCGATAATCCCCGCCAGCGGCTGTTTCGGTTATGGGAACGAGTTCAAGGATTTTTATGACATCAATATTTTGGGCTCGTTTTCGTTCAAAGGCACTACAAAAGATGCCCGCTTCGGGAACCCCACGCCCAGGATTGCCGAATGCACCGAAGGGATGATAAACTCCGTCGGGCTTCAAAACCCCGGCATCGATG
>WREG01000157.1 GCA_009779455.1 Oscillospiraceae bacterium | reverse complement strand
GCTCAAGCATGGGAAGCTTCGCCGCAAGAGCGTAATGCCGGGAATCCTGCTCGTTCTGGGAGGAGTGCATACCCGGGTCGTCGGCCACGGCTATCACCAAGCCGCCGTTTACCCCCGTATACGCGGAGGTGAAAAGCGGGTCCGCCGCCACGTTCAGCCCCACGTGCTTCTGCCCGCAGAACGCCCTCGCGCCCGCTACGGATGCCCCGAAAGCGACCTCCAGAGCCACCTTTTCGTTAGGCG
Organism: Oscillospiraceae bacterium; assembly: GCA_009779455.1. Taxonomy (GTDB): domain Bacteria; phylum Bacillota; class Clostridia; order Oscillospirales; family Acutalibacteraceae; genus WREG01. The sequence goes on along the minus strand of WREG01000157.1, from coordinate 4,901 downwards.
CCCATTCGCAGAATATCTCGTCGTATTCCGCGGCGTATTCGGTTATTTCAGTGCTGGGTGTACCCGGATAGCTTGAAACAACCGTACAGCCTGCCTCATATAAAGCCCGCGCCACGGCTTCGTTGCCTAACAAAAGTTCCATAATGCCCTCGTAAAAAATGAAATTTAGATTGCATGATAGCATATTTTTTTAATAATTGCAAGCTGTTTAAAGAATTTTATATTTATAATTATTTTTTATATGTGCCTCTAAAAACCACCATGCTATAGGGCGGGAGCCCCGCAAGCGGGGCCCCCGCCCTGACAATGACATTTTGCTGTTTTATTTAAACTGTCTACTTAACCAATAGGTTCGGAATAAAAGTCGCTATTCCCGGGAAAGCCATCAGGATTGCAATCAGTATCAGCATACCGATCATAAAAGGCCACATGCCTTTAAAAATGGTCCCTACGGAAATGTCTTTCGCGATCCCCTTGATGATAAAGACATTCATCCCCACCGGCGGAGAGGCTTCCGCCAAAGCGACGACCATTACTATGATGACGCCGAACCAAATCGGGCTGTACCCCAAAGAGTTGACCACCACCGGATAAAATATGGGTATTGTCAGCACAATCATAGCCAGCCCGTCGATAAAGGTTCCCAAAACCAAGTAGATCAAGATGATTACTGCCATGACGATAAAAGATGGCATATGCAGGGAACTCGTCCAATTCGCCAACTCAAAGGGCAGCCTGGAAACTGACATAAACCGTCCGAACATCATCGCCCCGGCGATTATCAGCATGATCATGGCGGAGGTCTTGGTCGTGTCCTTGAGAGAAGATATCAGTTTTTTCAATGTCATTCTCCTGCGTAAAACCGACACCAGCAATACCCCGCCCACGCCGACCGCGCCCGCCTCAGTAGGCGTAAACAAGCCGAAAGCCAATCCGCCCATGGATATGAGGAAAATCGCCAGAGTTTCACCAAGCCCTTTACCCAGGGCTTTGAACCGTTCTTCCCAGCTGAACGTAGGGCCTTTTGGTCCTAAAGCCGGATTCCTGACTGTTCTGAATACAATAATACCTATAAAAATGAGCATCAGGAGAATACCCGGAACGATACCCGCCATAAATAATTTTCCTATTGATTGCTCTGTCGCCATCCCATAAACGATAAATATAACGCTCGGCGGGATCAGCATCCCCATCGCCGCGCCCGCCGCGATGCTGCCGGTAGAAAGGGAATCGTCGTATTTATATTTCCTCATCTCCGGCAGGGCGATAGCCCCCATAGTAGCAGCCGTAGCGGTATTCGAACCGCAAATGGCGCCGAACATCGCGCACGCAACCTGAGTCGCGGCGGCAAGCCCGCCCGACCTGTGCCCTATCATCTTATACGCAAAATTATACAGGTCTGTCCCTATTCCCGAATGATACGCCAGATATCCCATCCAGACAAACATGGGAATTACGCTGAGCGAATAAGAGGAAAGGTTGGTAAAAAGCTCGGTCGATACCATATACAAACCGGAATTAAATGACGTTAAAACGCTGAACCCCGTAAAACCGACCAACGCCATAGCCAGAGCGACAGGTTTTTTCAAAACCAGCAAAACAAAGAACGCGACTACGCCTATTATACCGATAACAGTAGGGCTCATTTATTCTCCTCCTCTCCCTTTTTCGCGGATTTGCCAAATTCCGCCGCCGGTTTTTTAACGGCACAGACAAGCTTATACATCAATGCCACGCAAAGGCAAAACATGCTAACACCCAGGATAAAAATAAAAGGGTAAACCGGTATTGACGCGGTGGCGGTAACCCGCCCGTTAACATAGGATGTGCTTGCGAAGATGAATATCCGCCAGGCAACGAGCCCCCAAAACCCCAAGGATATTAAATACTTTAATATTTCAATAAATTTTCCTATCTTCGGGGAGAAAGGCAGGTCAATGTCCATCCCGATATGGCCGTCAAGCATTTCGCAGTTGGCCATCGCAAGCCCCAGCCCCGTCGCTACCAGCAGGCCCACTATCTCAACAGTCCCCGTAATCGGCTGTTTAAAAACGTTCCGCATAATGATGTTAGCCAGCACCAATGCCATCACGGAGAACATGCAGACCCCCGCGAGCATGTCGGTAATCAAAAAGACTTTTTTTATGACGCCGGATATAGATTTCAACATAATTATGACCACCCTTTTTTATTATTTGTATTTATCGGACAGCCCCTGCACGGTATCCAGTATTTCACGACCATTAAAACCCTGGCTGTCCATTTTGGATACAAAGTCATCCTGCACGGGTTTAACCAAATCGGTCCAAGCCGCCATTTCATCGTCCGACAGTTCGAATACCTCCATGCCTTTTTCATTTACCGCATACGAATAGGCGTCTTCATTTTGTTTGTCCCATAAGCCGCAGGCGACTTCGTCAAAGAACTTTTGATTTATCCCCTGTATCGCCTTTTGGTCTTCTTCGCTGATTTTATCCCATTTGCCCGTGTTCATGGTGAAAAAGAATAAAGTGTTGTATAGGAACGGGGTCATGGTTATATATTTCGTAACCTCAGCCTGATTCCACCCTTTTAAAATCTCCGTAGGCCCCAAATTGCCTTTGACCACGCCTTTGGAAAGCGCTTCATACGCTTCCGCCTGGGGCATCGCAACCGGCGTAGCACCCAAAGCCTGTAAAGTCGCCGCGCTCAGGCCCGTGGCCCGGATCTCCAGCCCTTTCAGATCGTTCAGATTTTTTACGGGGTTCCTTGTAAATAAATGCCCCGGGCCGGTGGTGAAAACCATCATCAGCGTTGTATCCTGGACTTCCTTTGGGTTCAGCTCCCGGATACCTTCCCAGGCAATTTTTGTGGCGGCTACCGAGTCGTTATATACAATGCCCGGCAATTCAAATACTTCCAACACGGGAAATTGGCCCCGGGTGTATGAAAAGCACGACAGGCCCATATCGGCGACGCCTTCTTTAACCCCTTCATATATTTCGGCTGACGGAATTAAAGTTTCCCCCGGGTAGCTTGTGATTTTCACCCTGCCTTCGGTTGCTTCGCGGACGGCGGCAATCCACGGCTGAACCAATTCAACTTCAACCGGATGCGTCGAAGACCAAAAGTGGGCTAAATTCAATTCCAAGGTATCCTGTGTGCTTACGGTGCCGCCGCTGCAGCCCGTAAACCCTCCCAGCAGGCTGATAACCAGAACAATCGCGAGCGGGATGCATCCCTTTTTCAATAAGTTTTTCAATTTCTACACTCCTCTTTAATAAGTTATATCATATTTTTTATTTAACGCTTTAGCGCTTTTTGAGTTTTAAGCTTTAAAGCTTTTATTCGCTAAAGCATTTTCTATATAATACACCATCTTTTTTCGTTTGTCAAGAGTTTTTTAATAATTAATTAATAAAAAATTGCTTGACATATATTCGTGATTTTTGTACAATTTCATCATAAATTATGATGAGGGCTATAATATGCGTAAAAAAAACACATATGCGCTTGACAGTACGGCGCTGATAATCCCCTGCGTCTCGACTAAAAGGAGAGAAGCCCCTGTTTTCCGGCTGACGGCGGCTTTGACGGAAGAAATTTCCCCGCATTTGCTGAAACAGGCCGTCAGGGATATTGTCCCGCGTTTCCCTGTTCTGTATTCGCGCCTTAAAAAAGGTTTTATATGGCAAAGCCTGGTGGGCGCGTCCGATTTTGATATCGTGGAAAAAGACGAAAGCAGCCCCTGCTGCGGGTTCGACCTTGACAGTAAGGAAAAGCCGCTTCTCAGGGTTCTGTTCAAAAACAATGAAATATCCGTTGAGCTCAGCCATTTGACTTCGGACGGGTACGGCGGCCTTATATATCTGAACACCCTTGCCGCGAGATATCTTGAGCTGAAGGGCCACGCCACGGAAAAAAACCGTTTTGTTTTTGATTATCTCGACAAACCGGCCGAATCGGAGATGAATGATTATTTTCATAATGTATACAACGAAAGAAAAGGCGCGGCGGGAAAACAGGGCTTAGCGTCGCCCGCGTTTCAATATAAGGATAAAAGCGCACGGGGCTACAGGCAGTCAACCCGCGTGTTTATCCCCGTAGACGCCGTTAAAGCATTGCTTAAAAGAAAATACGGCGGTTGCTCCGTTACAGAATACTTAACCGCCGTTTACTCATTTTCGTTTTTAAAGCTATACGAAGAAGGAAAGAAAAAAAAGCCGGTCAAAATAGGCGTAGCCGGCAATTTAAGGTCGTTTTGGGATACGGATACGCTCAGAAATTTTTCCGGGTGTTTATTGGGCATAAATGTAGTGCCGGATAAGGGCGGCTATGTATTTGACGACGTCCTTGACCTTGTCCGCCGGGGGATGAGTGAAGAATATACAAAAGAAAAAATGGAAGCTTTTATATGCAGCAGCGTCCGCTATTTAAAGTTGCTTAATGTAATCCCGTTCTTTTTGAAAAAGTTTGTAATATGCGTTTTAAACCCTTTTGCGAAGCCTATGGCGCCATCTACCGCCCTCTTGTCGAATTTGGGCTATATCGATTTGCCGCCGTCCTTCGCCCGGTTCATTGAGTATTATTCGTTTATCACATGCACGGTAGAGCCGGACAAGATGAAATGCGCGGCCGTAGGCGTCAACAATGTTATCAGCGTTACATATTTTCCATCAGGCAAAAGTACGGCGATCTTGGATTTTTGCGTGGATTTTTTCAAAAAAGACGGGCTGCCCGTCACTGTCGATGCGGCAGCGCCCGGCAGCGGGGTTGCGGAAACCGAAACGCGCAAAGGTGAGCCGCTCGGCGTTTAACAGATTGCTGAAATGCTCATAAAACCCGTAATATATATTGAGATGGGGCTTTACACATGAAAAAACATATAAAAATCATATTAAGTCAACCTCTAAAAACCCCGT
>WREG01000156.1 GCA_009779455.1 Oscillospiraceae bacterium | reverse complement strand
TAAGGAAATGCATAATGCATGATTCATAAGTCATAATTATTTGACGGAAAGTTTTAAATTTTATTGGTAATTATGAATTTTGCATTATGAATTATGAGTTTGTCAGCTCCGCTGACCAGTCGGACGGCGGCGCGTCGTACAGCACCCCGTCCCTGACAAGGTTCAGCATATCGAATATGCTGTCGGGAACCTTCGCCAGCCGCAGCAGGGGGGTGATGCGCCTGACAAGGACGGCGAACGCCTCGTAAACGGGCGTGCCGGGGCGGTGTGGTTCGTCGCCTTCGTAGATATTTCTTACAATTTCGATAAATATATCCTTTAATTTGATTTTCCGTATGGATCTGTCGATTTTGCGGTGGGCGAAAATGAGCCTGCCCAGCCCGCCGACTGTCAGATGCCTTAAAACCTTGCCCCCGATTTTTATCGGGGTCTTTAATTTGAGGACGGTCTCTTTTGAGACGCTGAAACCGTTTGCCAGTACCGCAAGGCGGTCGATATCGTCCGCAGCCGAGTCGAAAATGTCGTTTAAAAGGCGGTCGAACCGCTCTTTGAGGTATTCCTCGACGGTTTTGCCCTGCCTGTCCCAGTCGAAATCGGCGATCTGCACGGTGTTCACGGTCATTTTTTCGCTGTCAAGCTCCACCTTTCGTATAGCGGAAGGGTAGCCGACGAGCGAAGCGGTGTTTATGTCGTATATTTTGTTGCCTTTTGCCGTCTCTTTTACGGCTATGTTGTGCATATGGGTATGCCCCGTGAAAATGTACCGCAGCCCCGCGTCAGCTAAGATTTCGCTTACTTTCTCCCAGTCGCCGAGCATATCGCGCCTGCTTATCACAGGGTAAATAGGTGAGGTCGGCAGGACGGGATGGTGGGTCATGGCGAAAATCCGCTCCCCTGCTGCCTTCGCTTCGGCGATGTGGCCTAAAATCCACTCCATCGTCTCTTCATAATACCCGCAAAAAGCCCTGCCGTTGCCGTCGTCGTTCAAACAGAGCAGGCGGAAGCCCTCCTGCGGCCGCACGGCATAGCTCCCGCTTATTTTTTCCTCCGATATGGCCTCGTCGGGTCCGAACTCATAATATAAACGGAAAAGGTCGTCCCGCTCCGTCTGCGCCGCTGTTTTATCGCTGTTTTTATATTTCGTTTTGACCCTGTCGTAGTCATGGGTGGAGGTTATAAGGTATATTTTCACGCCGGAGGCCTTAAGCTTCCGCAGCTTCTCAATCATCTCAATATGGCCTTCCATTTCGCCGTTGTTGATGATGTCGCCCCCCACAAGCAGGATGTTTATATCTTTATCCGCGGCGACAAGGTCAAAAGCGGCGTCAATTATGGCCCCGGTTTCGGCGAGGCACTTCTGCCCCGAACGCGCTTCCTCGCTGTCGGTTTCAAAACAGCCCGCGTAATGGTGCGTGTCGGTTACAAGGTAAAATTTTAACGTATTGCCCATTGTTATGAACATCCTTCTTAATAATAATTTATAAATGCAGTTCAAGGGCGGGCATTGTGCCCGCCCCTACAAAATGCTGAATTGATTTTTTAACCGAATAAATCCCCTAAGTCCCCTAAGCCGCCGTTTCCGCCATTAATAAGGTCGCCCACGTCGATTTTTATGCCGAGCAGATCCCCCAAGCTCGGGAAACCGCCCTGAACCGTCTGCAGGCTGAAAGCGCCCAGCAGGATTTCCTTAATAAAATTGAACAAACCGGTGAAGAAAGAGAGGAACTTTTTGAAGCAGGCGACTATGCCGTTCACATCAACCGCGTCGCCGTCATCACCGTCGTCGCCGTCATCAGCCACAAAGCCGACAAGCTTTATTTCCACATCGTCATCAACATCAAATCTAAATTTAATATTCATGTCAAAATCAGCGCTTCCATAATCAGCAATATCGAAAATAGCGCCGTTTTTTAACATAATAAAAATATTGTCGTAATCAAAATCGCCGATTTCATCCTCAAGGAGCGCCAGCAGGTCGTTCAATGAAACATCGATAGGGAAAATGCCGTCGAAAGCGAAAATCACGTCTTCGCTGTCATCCACAAAGGCAACCGTGATTGAACGCTCGAAACCGTCGAGCCTTATATACCAATGCCCATCAAAGGGAAGAAGATTATTAAGCGTTTCATCATAATCCGCTTCGTCGGCGCTTATATGTATAGTACTATTATCATCAATTAAGACATTTTCAGCGGTGAATTTTCCGATTTCCCCCGCGAGAAGCGCCAAAATGTCGCCCAGCGACGATACGGAAGTGTCTACCCACATAATATCCCAAAGATACCGAGAATACCCGTTATCTACGGAAACAAGTGTAAAATTCGAACGGGAGAAGCCTTTAAAGAATACGCAAATGTCAAAAGTTATCCCGATATCTTCCAGCGTGGCAAAGGTATCCAAGTCGCCGACGGTGTAGAATTCGTTAACCGTGCTGCCGATAGTTGGATAGTCGATGACTTGCATTCCGGTGCATTCCGCAACAACGCCCGGATATATTGTGCCGAGATAGTCCAAAATATCGGCAAGGGAAGTGGCTGCAGGGTCTACATCAGGGAGTATGACCGGCCCGCCGCCGGCTTCATTCCAAGCGTAAACGATAATGGCATCCGCTGCGGACGCATTGATTCCCGCCGCCGCGAGAAGTCCGAAGAGCATGGTGAGGGATAAAATCAAACTTAAAACTTTTTTCATAATTAAAATTCCTTTCAATAATATTATATGCATAAATTTTAACAATTAAATATTATCAGAAATTTATGAGGCTGTCAATAGAATATTGAAAAATATTCCATATTTTATGGCTGTTTTATAAAGCCCATGACTACATCGGCAAGCTGTTTCTCATTTGAATCAGCATTCATCTCCCTGTAATCCGACAAGGCCGCGCCATCGGCGCTGTCGGATATTTTTCTGACACTCAAAAACGGCGCCCCGGAGCGGGCGCAGACGCTGGCTATCGCGGCGCTTTCCATGTCAAAGGCGCAAATGCCGAACGTGTCCGCGAAATGCCTTTTTTTTGCGCTGTCAGTCAGGAATATATCCCCGGTCCCAAAATCCCCGCTTTTTATGCCCATTTTCAGCGCTTTTTTTAAAAGCCCTGCATCTGCAGCGTATAACGGTTCGCCGGGCTTTTCGCCGGGCCGCCTGCCCGTTGCGGTTATGTCGAAGTCGCATTCCGCGTAAGAAGCCCCCGCGATAATATCCCCCCGCGAAACGCCCCGTATGCCGCCCGAATAGCCGGCGTTCAGCATTGCGTCAACGCTCTCGGACGCAATAAGATAAGCCGCCGCCGCCGCCGCGTTGACCTTTCCCACGCCCGAAAGGGCGATAATTATATGATTGCCCGCGCAGTCGAAATCCGCCCGCCTGAAAAGCGGCGTTCCCGTCTCTTTTGCGCCATATTCTCCCGCGAATTCAATAAAAGGGCGGTATTCCCCCTCGTCGGCAATAATAATAACAATATTTCTCACGTTGCTTCACCTGCTCCGGATAAATTAGAAGAGTATGGACAATTCATATAAAGCCCGTAGTGGACGCCGACACGGCCTCCCGTTTACAACAAGGTTTTATCTGATTTCGGGACGCCGTGTCGGCGTCCACTACGGGCTGACCACTTCCTGAAGCGCGTTCGCCAGCTGGTCAGGGCAGGATGTCGGCTTTTTACCGCAGCGGATGCCTTTCAGCTTTTCGATTACCTCTTCGGCGGGCAGCCCTTCCGCCATAGTGCTTATCCCTATCAGGTTCCCCGCGCAGCCGCCGGAAAATTCGATATTTTTTACGACCCCGCCGTCCAGGTCGAATGCGATTTCCTGCGCGCAGGTGCCTTTTGTCCTGTATTGATATCTCATAAAAACAACCGTCCTTTTTGCATTTCAATAGGTTCATACTTAATATATTACCATAAAAACAGAATATTACAATAGTTTTATTGTCAAAATAAATAAATCGCAAAAAATTGCTTGCATTTTTGCAAATTATATGCTATTATATTATCCGTAAGATTTAGTTGACTGATGAGCGGGGTTCCCGCTCGTCAGTTTTTATAGTAAAAAGTTATAAGTTTTTAGGAGTTAGGGTATTATGTCGGACAATAAAAAAGGCGGCAATATTGCCTCGCGGGTTTGGGGGCTGGCCGAGCCTGCTGCCGGAAAATTGGGGCTTTTGCTTTGGGATGTCCGCTTCGTCAAAGAGGGCGGCAATTATTATCTCAGGATATTTATCGACAAGGAAGGCGGGGTCGGGATTGACGACTGCGTCGATATGAGCCGGGCCGTAGACGCCCCCCTTGACGAGCTTGACATAATAGAACAGGGGTACAGCCTCCAGGTATCGTCGCCCGGCGCGGAGCGGGAACTGATAAGGGACGGGCATTTCATTTCATTTATCGGCAGCGATATAAAAATAAAGCTGCACAAAGCGCGGAATGACAGAAAAGAATATTCAGGCGTTTTGAAGTCCTACGATTCCGGGGATTTTATAATGGCGTTTGAAAACGGGGAAGAAATCTCATTAAATAAAAAAGAATGTGCTTTTATAAAATTGGATGACCTAAATAAATTTTTTAATGCATGATTCATAATTCATAATTAAATAATTGATTAAAGGATGATGACCCAAAATGGTTAAGGAAGCGTTACAAAACAAGGAATTTTTCGAAGCGGTTAAACTGCTTGAAAAAGAGAGGGGAATACCGGCGGAAAGCCTTTATGCGACGATCGGCAACGCCATAATCACTGCGGCGAAACACGATTACGGCGGGCGCGACATGGTTTTTTGCGAGGTTGACGAGAAAAATTGTGAAATACGCGTTTTTGTCAGGAAAAACGTGGTTTCTGAAATAGACGACCCGGTCGCCGACGTCCTGCCCGAAGAAGCGGAAGGCTATAAGCCCGGCGCGGTTCCGGGGGATATAATTGAAATACCGCTTGAAACGAAAGAATTCGGCAGGATAGCGGCACAAAAAGTCAAGCATATAATTCGCCAGGGTATCCGCGAGGTGGAGCATGGGCAGGTGCTGAAAGAATTGCAGACGCGCAATCAGGAGATTGTTACCGCTAAAGTAACTGACGTTGACCCGAAAAGCGGCAATGTAACCCTTGAAATCGGCAAGGCCGAGGCCATACTGCCCAAGGGCGAGCAGGTACCGGGCGAGAGCT